>JALGSS010000127.1 GCA_029821745.1 Candidatus Zipacnadia bacterium | reverse complement strand
GGATGGCCTACGGAGCGGGGATTGTGGAGCCCCTGCCGGAGTTCTTCGGAGCGTATGCCCGTATGTGTGGGAAGTTGCGTGAGCGCCTGATAGCCGCGGGCGTCGAGGGCCGTGTCATCGAGGTCTTCGAGATGCTCCAGGCCAAGTCTGAGATATTCCAGCGTTGCGCTGGGGACCAGCTTGCCGGGCGCGACACCTCCTGCGAGACGCCCTTTGTCATCGCCGACGTCTGCTTCAGCACCACGACGCGCGAGGTGCTCCACGCCGCCAGCGGGCCATTCCACCAGATCGCTGTCCTATACGAGCACGAGGGCAAGTGCGTCGGGGCCGTGGGCTATGTGGGGAGCTACTACGAGATCGTCGAGCCGAACATGGGACGCATCACCGATGAGGAATGGCGGCTGCGGGCAACGTCGGATTACCTGGCGCCCGATCCGCCCGAGTGGCTCGCCGGGATCTACCAGCCGGAGTCCCCGGCAAGGCAGCAGATGACGCGCCGCCTGCGGGAACTTGAGCAGACGCTCCAGGAGGACGGCGGTGCCGAAGCCGAGGCGGCGGTGGATCGGTTCGTCGAAGAGCAGCGGAACACCGAGTGGGCCCCCGCGGCGATTCTGGTGCTGGGCCGATACTTCCACGAGCATGAGGAGTACGCGCGTGCGGCTGAGGTGCTGGGCCGCGCGGAGCAGATGTACGGCGGCGCGGCACGTGATGCGGCCCTGAAGC
Organism: Candidatus Zipacnadia bacterium; assembly: GCA_029821745.1. GTDB lineage: Bacteria > Armatimonadota > Zipacnadia > Zipacnadales > JABUFB01 > JALGSS01. Next base: position 8,799 of record JALGSS010000127.1, on the reverse strand, counting down.
TGAAGGACCGCTGCGAATGGCGTGTGCGGTCGATTGAGCGCCAGGCAGCACGGGTGCGGGAGTTGGAGCAGGCCCTCGAAGCCACGGAGCCCAGGGAGGGTCTCTCCCGAGAACAGGACATCGAGCGGCAAAACAAGCGTGCACTGGCGCTCATCAAGCGCGCCAGTCCGTTCAGGGTCTTTGATCCGGGGCCGGAACAAGCCCCATACCTGCAGCAACTCATCCGCGAGTGCCCCGATTCGGGCTATGTCCCCGTTGCGAAGCTGGGGGTTCTGTTTGCAGAATGGGGCGGGCCCTGGGGGGCCACGGGACCGGACCCCGCCGGATACGCTCAGCTCGCGAGGGAGCAGATGGCTGCCTTCCGTGCGCTGGCGACCGAATACCCCGATAGCATGGTCGGCTATAGTGCCGCAGTTGCCGAGGCAAGCCTGTACTACATTGCCGGTGACCTGCTAGCCGCGTATCAGAAGCTCAAGGCGCTGAAGGGCACGGAGCCGCCTCAGCCCGATCCGTATCCCCTGTCCGTGGAGCTGCTGGAACACTCCCGCATGGGATCCGGTGGGATGTCGAGGCCGCAGATCGATCCGTCCTACCTCCGTCGCGACGTCGTCAACGACCTGCTTGTCAAGAGCGTGACCGAAGGGGACACCGAACTGGCCCTCGAGTTGGCCGCAGTGGTCAGAGCGGACCGCCGGTGGAGCCGCGGCGGCACCGAGGAGTTGGCGCGGCTTATTGACTATGCGGCAGACGAACCCGTGGCGATGTGGAAGCTGGCGGCACTCATTGCGGAGCCGCTCAAATCGCGAAGCGCCCGCTCGGCGCTAACAGTCTGCACTGAACGGAGCCGCGAGGCGCGGCAGATCGCTCATGAGCACCCAGGGGGGAAGGTGGCGCCGACTGCTCTCTACCGGGCGCTCAAGGAACTACGCGGCCGGCTGCGGGAGCCTGATGTCGCGGCTGAGGCCGACGAGATCCGCGCCGAACTAGCGCGCGACTACCCCGACTCTGTGGAGAATCTGGTCACCCAGGTCAACTACCTCAGCGAACAGAATCGCTACGAGGAGGCCATCAAGCCTTGGGACGCCCTCGCACGCAAGTATCCTAACATTGGAAGCCCTGAGGGCTTCCACGCATGTATCCGCGATGGCGTCGCCCTGTATACCGGGAATCCCCGTGAAGGCCTCAGACGGCAGAGGGAGGGCCTGAATTCGCTTACCGAGCGCTTCGGGCCGTGGCTTGAGCAGGCGGGCCTGGACGAGAAGTTCATTGCAGAGCACCGGTCGGATATGTCCGGTATCGCCCGGGAACTCATCCGGCGCGTGCCGGAATCTGAGGCCGAGATCCTGGAGGCCTGCGGCGAAACGGGGTACATCTGGCCGGAACTTGCGGAGGAGGCGATTGAACGCGCTCCCGACGCGCCGCTGGCGTATGAGTTGAGCCTGAAGCTGGGCACGCATCCCCGCCTTGCGAGGATCATTGCAGCCGGCCCACAGGTCCCCGAATTCGAGCAGGCCGTGGAGCTGTTTCGCTCGGTAGCGTCCGACCGGGACGCGAAGCTTCATGCCCAGTTGGCAATGCTCAAGGGCTACGCGACGAAGCACGCGGGGACCCCACTGGAGGCCCTCGCCCTCGCGGAAACAGGCAGAGCCTACGTGCAACATGAGCGCCCCGAGCGGGCCGTGGAGTTCCTCGAAGACGCCCTGACGAAGGTCGAGGAAGGCCGCCTTCTCAGGAAGAGGATCTCTGCGGCATTACAGGTGGCGAGACAACGCGTCGCTGCGAAACGCCTGGATCCACCACGCAAGCTATGGGAGATACCGGCGTCGTCTGGGGAAGGGACCCTCCTATCGTCGAGAGGGAAGGTGCTCCTGCACAACGGTCGACTGTACCTCGGCACCCGCGCGCAGACCGGCGGAGAAGACCTCACCCGCCTGGGCGCTCCCCCGCGGGAGCGTCTGCAGACCGGCAAAGAGGGCCTCGCCTGCCTCGACGCTGCCTCGGGGGCGCTTGTGTGGGACGCTCCCCACACCGGCAGGGCTAACTCGCTGATCGTGCGCGGGGACCGCGTGATCATCGCCAACAGCCGAGGCGGCCTGGTCTGTCTCAATGCGGCCACCGGGGAGCAGATCTGGCAGCGCAGTCTCGGACTTAGCCAGGTCGGCCAGGTGTGGTGCGCTGCAAACGCCGGGGCCATCGTCGCGTCCTGGGACCAGGGCCTGCTGTGTGGAGTAGACTCGAAGGATGGCCGCATGCTGTGGCAGCGAGACGGGTTGTTCCCCGCCTTTCCCCCTGTCATCCACGACGGAGTGTGCGTTGTGTGGGATGCCGGGGCTGTGGTACGTGGCCTGCGTGTGTCTGACGGTGGCGAGGTATGGCATTGCGACTGGCACGATCTGTTGTCGGATGACAGACACTTCTACTGGGAGCGTTTTCGAGAGACCAGACTGCTGGTGACAGGCGGCAGGATCATCACGCGGGGCACCGCACTGGGCGACGAACGCACTATGGCTCTTGCGGCGGATACAGGCGTAGTGTTGTGGTCTCTGGACCCCGAGGAAATCAAGCATGGCGGCGTGGAGCCCTTCGCAGCGCTATCGGTTCCCGATGTTGTCCTCGCCGGAACCAACGACAGGAGGCTCGTCGCTCTCGATGGCCGAGATGGAAAGCTCAAGTGGGTAGTGTCCGACGCCGAGGGCTTCGACCGCCACTTGCTGTGCTCGAACGGAAGCCTGCTCGTGCTCACGCGTAACGACCAAGTGGTGGTCATCGACCTCAACCTGGGCGAGAAAGTCGCCGACCTGCCCATCGATTCTGTGGTGGCAGCCGAGTTCACCGCGGATGGACTGCGAGTCTGGAGTTGGCAACGCGGAGCGATCGTGGCCTGGGAGTTGACGCTCTCACGCTGAGGCCGCCAAGTGCAGGTTTCCGGGGGCGAGTCAGTGAAGAAGGCCCCCGAAGCCCGGAGCGGCACCTAGCGTGGAGCCCGGAGACTACTGGGCGATCGTGCAGTTGCTACGTGGTCCAGACGCGGGAAACTAACCTGAGGAGATGACCCTTGAGAGACAGAATCGGAGCCCGTTGTGGCCACGCGGTCTGCATCTTCCTGATCGTCTGCGCATCATGCATTGGGCCAGCGGCGCATCCGGATTCAGCCCCGCCGGAAGTGAGAAACGGTGGGTTCGAAGAGATCCAGGGCGAGCCGGATGCTCTTCAGCCGAAAGACTGGTCGATGCGAGTCTATGGCGGAGAAGTCCGTTCCGGCCTTGACGCGCAGGTCCGGCGTGACGGGCAATACTCCGCGACCCTCAGATCGCTATCGCCCCAAGACCCCGCCAGTGCCTCGCTCTACCAGGAGATGGGCCACAAGCTTCAAGAGGGACAATACTACACCGTCACCTTCTGGGTGAAGAAGACTCCTCTCGCCAAGGCCGGCATCCGCGTGTGGGCCGACGGGGGAGCCCACTTCGAGTCGCAGGCATATTGGGACTTCCAGTCGGACTTCACGCAGTGGCACAAGATCCAGTTCTGCTTCCAGGCCCGGCGCACGGCGACGAAGAGCTTCGGAATCTGGCTGTCCCTGTCCGGGGTGGCGGGAGACCAGGTCTGGTATGACGATGTGTCCTGCCAACCGGGCCGGCCCGCACTGGAAGAGCCGGAGCCACAGGGCTTGGCTGAGAGACACCCGTGACCATGGGCTCAATTCCCTGGGGCTTCTGGATGGCGTCAGCCGGGAGAAGGTCCAGGGGAAGTGGGTCCTGCGGTGGGGCGACCTGCGCAAAGCTCTTGAGGCCCGCAGAGACTATGGGCTGGACCGGTTCAACATGTTCGAGGGGTTCATTTGGGCGACGGAGGGCATGAACCCGCTGTACAAGGGCCGGTTTGACCCCGAAACCAATGCTCTGCTGCAGTGGTATGTTCGGGCGCTGAATGGGGCGGTCCGGGAGGCCGGGCTGAGGCCGCTGACCTACTACCTGATCGATGAGCCGAACATCCTTGCCGATGGTGTCGAGGACAGCAAGCAGCTCGGGCAACTCGTTCACGAAGCCGGAGGCAGGACGTGCACGGCGCTAACACTGCCGGCATATCAGGCCATTGGTTCGGCCATCGGCGTCCCGATACTGGGCATCGGTCTGAACACTCGCCGGCACCTCGAGGCCCTTCGGAACGGTGAGGAACCCATTCGAGAGGACCCGCTCCTTTGCTATTGGCAGTTCTGGGAGGAGCACCCTCTACTGAACCGGTACCTGTTCGGCTACTTCCTCTGGGCCAGCGGTCTGGACGGCGCGATCCCCTACGGCTACCAGCATTTCGGTGGGTCGGGCGATCCGTACGATGACTTCGATACGGGCGGGAAGGACATGTTCGTTGCCTACCCGAGCCGTCATGGCCCCGTCGCCACCTTGCAGTGGGAGGCATGCCGAGAAGGGATCAATGATCTGCGCTACCTGCGCACGCTGGAGGATGCACTGGGCCGTGCCCGGAGAAGTCTGCGCGCCGGAGGACGCGATGCCGAGGCCCTGCGTGAGAAGGTCAAGCACGCAGAGACGTTCCTCCGCGACCTGCGACAGCGCATACAGATAGTTCCGTCAGGGCCTGTCAGGCATCTGCCGACGCCCCAGGAGTACGCTTCCCTGCGCGAGGCCGTCATCGCTCACATCCTGGCCCTGGAGAACGGAGCATGAGTTGCGCGTGACCTGCGCCGCAGAGGCCGGGCAGTGACGCAGCATGGGTGAGATGGGGGACGCCTATGAACCCTTGGAGGTGGTCAGGATGAAGAGAGCTCTTCGGATGGGCGTTGTGGTTTGGGTGGCTGTGGCCTGCACGGCGTGGGCTCAGGGGGAGCGGGATGGCGGCAACCTGATCGCGAACTCAAGCTTCGAGATTCTCGACGAGGAGGGGCTGCCCGCGGCATGGCACGCCGGCACCAACGAGAGCGTTGTCTTCCTGGACAGCACCGCCGCCCGGGACGGGAACGCGAGCCTCTACTTCGAGCTGGATGGCGACGAAACGATGGTCGGCCAGTCGAGCTACACCGGGCTGGAGCCCGGCAAGCCGTACACCTTCTCCGCTTACGTCCGCACGCAGGATCTGGAGCCGGCGGAGGCGCTTCAACTCCAGGTCATCAATCTCGGCTGGTCCTTCGGCTACCAGTCGCGCGTCCCCATCACGAAGGCGAATTCTGACTGGCATCGTGTCACCCGGACCTTCGTCTGCCCGCCTGCGGACGCCTTTCCCTATCAGGGGCAGGATAACGTTGAGTACAAGGTCGTCGTCTATGCCAAGGGCGCGCGGGGCCAGGTCTGGCTGGATGCCCTTCAGCTTGAGCAGAGCCGCGAGGCGTCGCCTTACGCACCTATGGCGAGCGAAGAGCAGTCGGCAGCGCTGCCGGCAGCAGACGGCGGGCGGCGATCCCTCCAGCGGGACAAGTACTGGCACGTGAGGGACCCGCTCTTCGAAGAACTGCTAGGGGCGGAGCCCGGGCCTGACCATGTGCTGTACTACGGCTACGACGACCTCATGACCGACGACATCAAACGCCCGTACCACAAGAAGTTCGGCCTGCGCCATGTCCTTCACGAGGAACGGCGGGATCTTGAGACGAGCCCGTTCATCCCGATGACGAATGCCTGGCCGCGAGGCGGCGTCGGGACCTACCCGACTATGAGGATGATCCTGCGCTCCGACGCCAAGGGCATCGCGCCCCCCGTGTTCGGGGACGATCCGTGGATCATGGATCCCAGGTGGCAGGAGGCGTATGTACAGAAAGCAGTTGAGCTGGCCCACCTGTCGAAAGACGACAGGCCGGGCAACCACTGGGGCAACACCTGGGGCCTCTGGGCAGGGGACGAAGTCTTCGAGAGCGCGGGCATCAAGGAGGTACCGAAGGACGCTCGCTACCAGGAGATCGTCGAGATAGACCGCGAGATCCGCGAGCGCTTTGGCTTCGGGAAGTGGGGCATGCCTGACGGGAGAGAGGACGACAATCCCTTCCGGCGCATTGCCTTCCGCCGCTGGGTCAACGCCGAGCTTACCGAGACCTACAAGCGGACCTACCCATTGGTCAAGGAGATCAACCCAGACCTGGTGATGCTGGGGCCCGACCCGTGTGGCAGCGTACCCGCGGTGGACCTGGAGGCGATGACCCCGTACTTCGATCTCGTCTCGAGCCAGACGTGGTACTCGACACTCTCCGTCACTTCCCAGTTAGCCACGGGCGCCGACACGAAGGCCATGGTGGACCTCTCCGAGTGCCCGGTGTGGTCCCTGGTGCAGCACAGCGCCGCCACCACGCCGGAGGCCGTGCGCGAGCAGTATAGCCAGGTGTACCGGAACGGCGGCGAGGGGATCATACTACTGGGTGTGGAGTGGTATGACCGGGAGCTCGAACACCCCAAGTACGTGAACCCCGCCAAGTGGCAGGCCATGCTGGAAGTGACCCGCACCGTCACGGGGATGAACAGAGTCAGGCTGCCCGAGGCGGACACCGCTCTGCTCTACGCCTCGGACACCTACCTGACCTTCGATGATCCCAAGATGGCGAATGCTGAGTACCCGCACACATACGCGGCCTACGCAGCCATCGGCCCGGGCGCCGGAAGTTGGCTCAGCTTCGTCAGCGATCGACAGATTGCCCGTGGCACGCGAGACCTCGCCGACTACAAGGTTCTGTACATTGCGCTGGCCACGTATCAGAGGGATGGCGTGCTCGACAGGATTGAGGAGTACATCCGCGGCGGAGGCGTTGTAGTCTGCGCCGACGAGACGGCCTTCGCGTGGAACATCAATGGAGACGACCTCTCCCAGCGGTGGGAGGAGATTAGCGGCCTCGAGAGGGGAGGAGCGCGGACGGGGCCAACCCGCGCCAAGGCGGTCAGTCATGCCTTCCTGGACAGCCGGACGGAATTCGCCGTGCGATTCCCCAAGCCCGGCGTCAGTGTTCGGGCCGTCGAGCCTTCAGTCAAGCCATTGGCCGTTTTCGCCGACGGCAGCCTGGCGGCGGCGATCCGGCCCTACGGGGAAGGGTGGGTCATTTCCTTCGCCTCGAACCCCTTCGCCTCGCCCGACAAGAACAGTACGGTTATCGAGCTTGTGAGGGCCATCCAGCGGGCCGCAGGCGCGGAGTTGAACCAGCCGATCTGGCGGTTCAAGCTGCCTCCCTTCACGACCCCTGAGGGCAATGACACAGAGCAGTATCGCTGCCTCACGGACAACCACGTCGTACTCGACACCGACGGCAAGATGGCCTCTCCGCACAACCTGCAGACATCGGGAACATACACGTACGACCGCTTCCCGTCGGGAATCGCGGACGCGCGGGACGTCGGCGAGATCCCCTTCGATCTGGGCCACCTCACCAACCGCAAGGCGGCTTACGCCGAGCGCAAGCACGGCGGCTTGCGCAACCCGCCGTCGCTCGGGAAGTGGATCGTCAGTTGGGCCGACCCCGAGCGCTTCAGGATTACCTTCGACCTGAAGGCGACCTACTCCCTTGACCGGCTACGGCTGTTCTACTCGGGCGTTCTCCCCGATCTCAACGTGCAGGGCAGCGCGGACGGGAAGACCTGGGACCTGATCGGGTCGAAATCTGCCGGTGCGGAAACTGCGGACGTTCAGGAGACCACCGTGCTCCTGCACGGGACTTGTCGATTCCTGCGTCTGGACGTCGGCAGACGGAGGGACGGTGTGACCCTGGAGCTGGCAGAACTGGAGATCTGGGGAGGGGATGAGCCTACCGGGACCTCTCCCAGAGAAGACTGATATGGTCTCGGTTTCCACTTCGCCCTTGTCCGGGGAGTGGCGTCCATATCACTTCCGCGTGATCGCGACCACCCAATGGCCGTCCCCGGGCGCGCGAACGTGCACCGTGGCACCGCCCGCCAACTCATCTTCGCCGGCCCACTCGCCCGTAGCGATCTCGATCCACTGCACTTTGTAGGTCCCCGGGTGATCCATCAGGTCGAGGCCCACCGACCCGCCGCGCGGGAAGTACAGGGCATACTGGGTCCCTGGGGCCGCCGTGACGTAAGCCTCGTTCTCGTCCCGGTCGCTGAGCAGCTCGTTTGCCGGCTCGACGTCCCAGAGCTTGATGATGGACTCCAGTTTGCGGGCCGCTTTCAGCGAGCAGACCGCGGGATTCGTCAACCCGAGTCCGGCGTCCGGCCGGTGAAACCGTGCGCCGGCCGCTCCGCCGATCACGTGCCGCCACCAGCGCTCGAGCCCATCCTGGTTGTCGCCAAACCGCCCGCCATCCGCGCCATAGGTCTTCACTGTGTTCAGCGGCCTCGGGTTGTCGGCGATGTGGCGCCGGACGTGCTGGAAGTTGTCCCAGTGGTCCTGCCCCTTGATCTGATTGTTCTGGGAGACATCCGCGAACTGGTAGCGCTCGGGATGATCGAGTGTTCGCAGGTGTCGCGTCGCCTTGATGTCCCAGTCGTCCCACATCTCCGTCACGCAGATCTTTTTGCCTGCGTCGGCCGCCTTGTCTTGGATGAACTCGGCCCAGTACGCGCCCCACGCCTCCTCGCCGGAGGTCTCGTTGTCCATGCAGTACAGCACGTGGTCGTGGCGCAGAGAGTAGGAGAGCATCTTCTCCACGAACCGTTGCTGGTATGGTAGCAGAACCGGATTGTTCCGCTGCTGTGGGGTGGTGAAGAAGAAGGGCTGGGCGTTTCGCCCGGGATGGTCGGGATATTCGGCGGCCAGGCCCGATTCCTCACCGGTGTAGTTCACATTGTTGTCTGGACGCCACGGGCTGTGCTGCCACATGTCCCGCGAGTAGTCGAATCGATCCCAGACCTC
>JALGSS010000126.1 GCA_029821745.1 Candidatus Zipacnadia bacterium | reverse complement strand
CACTCCTGGCGCCGGCGATTTGCCCGGCCCAGGTGGGCGCAAGCAGGTCGATGCCAGCGCCGGCTCGATTGTAGTCCACATTCATTGCACAGGCAAGTTTGCATAGTTTGCCGCTGAGAGGTCGTAGAGTAGGCACCGTAGAGGTCCCGACGTGGCTGGGGATCCGCCAGTCTGTCCGCATAGGCAGACCGACAATGGCCCCAGCGCTGTACCCAAATCCAGGACTCAGTCCCCGAGAGCATCCACAGACAAAGGGTGAATCTGATGAGCAGTCGTTTGGAGGGCTTCAAGATCTACTTCCCTCAGTACAGGAAGGGCCGGGCTGGGATGCAGGTCTTCGAAGGGACGCTGCTGGACCACGCGAAGAAGCTGGGCGTGCCGGTCGCGTCCGAGTGCGGCGGCATAGGCACTTGTAAGCGATGCGTTGTGAGAGTCGAGAAGGGCGCCGAGGCCCTCGGCGAGCTAACCGATGTCGAGCGCGATGCCGACCTTGGGCCGAATGAACGGCTGGCCTGTCAGGCCGGCCTGGCCTGTCAGGCCGGCATCGTGCGCCCAGCCGACCTGCAGGTGTTTGTTCGCAACGTGGGCGCCTACAGCGTGCTCAGCGACTCGATCCACTACCACACGGAGGTTGCGCCGGCCGTCCGGAGAGACGGCGACGCGATCGTGTGGGACGGTCCGGACGGCCCGCGGGACCTGGGCAAGTACGAGGAAGCCCTTTACGGCGTGGCTATCGATGTGGGGACCACCACCCTGGTGTGTCAGGTGCTCAATCTGGAAAGCGGGGACACCATCGCCACCATTGCCGAGAAGAACCCCCAGGCCGCGTACGGGGAAGACGTGATCTCGCGCATCGACCATGTCCTGCGCCATGAAGACGGTCTGGATGAACTGCAGCAGGTCGTCCTGTACGCTCTCGACGGAATGATTGAGCAGGCGTGCCGGGACCATGGGATCCAGGCCGACCACATCTACGAGGCCGTGGTGGTCGGCAACCCAACGATGCGCAACATCGTGTTCGGGCAGGACGTGAGGGATCTCGGCGTCATTCCCTTCGAGCCGCCCAGTCTGGACGAAATCAACGTCCCCGCCGGCGACCTCGGGTTGGGCATCAACCCAGCCGCGAACGTGTATGGACCCCGGTTGCTCGGAGGGCACGCGGGAGCCGACTGTCTGGCGGACATCATGGCGTGCGGGATGTACGAGTCCGAGAAGGTGCTCCTGATGCTGGATGTGGGCACGAATGGCGAGGTGGCGATCGGCAACCGCGACAAGATTATGACTGCATCGTGTGCGGCGGGCGGGGCGTATGAGGGAGCCACGGTGGGAAGCGGCGTCGGGGCACTTGAGGGCGCCATTAAGGATGTCAGGATTGGGAACGGCAAGGCGGAGTTCTCGACCATCGGCGACAAGCCGCCGATCGGGATCTGCGGGTCCGGTCTCATAGACCTGCTGTCCGAGCTCTTGCGCACCGGGATCATGACCGAGAAGGCAAAGTTGGAGCGGAACTACGTCCTCACGGAGGGCATTGACTTGAGCCAGCAGGACGTGTATCAATTGATCACGGCCAAGGCTGGACTGAGGACCGACCAGGACCTGCTGATGAAGTACTACGGTGTCCCGCTGGACGAGGTCGAGGCCATCTACATGGCCGGCGGTTTCGCCAACTTCATCAATCCCGAGAGCGCAGTGCGGATCGGGCTGTTCCCGAACGCCGCCGACAAGATCAGGCTGATGGGAAATGGGGCACTCGCGGGCGCGCGAGACCTTCTGCTTTCTCTCCCGCTCCGTGAGAAGTCTGAGCAGGTGGCCCGAGACATAGAGCACGTAAAGCCCAATGAACTGGAGCCCGATTTCGCCTACATCGTGGCCGAGAACATGTACTTCCAGAGCCGCGAGTGCTGAGCGACTACCAGCGAGCGACGAGCCCAGAGCTCGAATGGAGCGATCCCAATGGCCAAGCCGAAAGTCTGGTACATTCAGACCGAGAGCCACACCGAGCGCGTGTTCGACCCCGCCGACTACCAGGCGATGCTCGACGAGTTCGACGTAACCGTGAATGGCACTGGCGCCGGCCTCAAGTCCGAGGAGGTAGCCGAGGGCATCGCCGGATTTGAGGCCCTTGTCACCGGCTGGGGCGCTCCCGCGATGACTGACGCGATCTTCGAGAGCGCCGATGCCCTCAAGATCGTCGCCCACTCCGCAGGTTCCATCAAGGCCCTGGTCTCGCGCGAAGTGATCGACAAGTACATGATCCCCCGGGACATCGTCCTGTTCAGCGCGAACGTCGCCATCGCCTACAATGTGGCCGAGTCCACGGTGGGCATGCTCCTCATGGCCTCCCACCAGTGGCCGGCCATGAACACGTATTTCAAGACGTCCGGGAACTGGAAGAGCCCGGATATCCGTTGGAATGCACGATTCCTCAAGGGCAGCACCGTCGGCGTTATCGCCGCGAGTAAGGTCGGCCGAGAGGTCATCAAGCTCCTAAGTGTGTGGCCTCTGGACATCATCGTGTACGACCCGTTCCTGTCCGATGAGGAAGCCGCGCAGATGGGCGTGGCGAAAGTAGAGCTTAATGAGTTGTTCCAGCGCGCCGATCATATCACCGTGCACTTGCCGAGCATCGCGTCCACGGACAACATGATCGGCAAGGAGCAGTTTGATCTCATGAAGCCCGGCGCGACCTTCGTGAACACCTCGCGCGGCTCATGCATCGACCACGACGCGCTGATCGAGAAATGCAAGAACGACGACATCTACGTGTGTCTTGACGTGACCACGCCGGAACCGCTGCCGAAGTACAGCGAGTTCCGGATGCTCGACAATGTGTACATCGCGCCCCACGTCTCGGGCGCCGGGTTCTACGGCTACCACATGATCGGCAAGCAGACCCTTGAAGCGCTGCGGTGCTGCTTCGCGGGCCAACCGATCGTCGGAGCCGTGGACTACGAACGCTACGAAATCCTGGCGTAGCCCAGCCGCCGCAGATGTGTCTCGATGGCGCGGGCCGCCGTGGCCTGCGCCATCGCTGTCCTCATTGTTCCGCAGGAGGTCGTCTTGCCCGCACCGTCGCCCGTTCAGACCGTCACCCTCGTCATACCCGCCTATAACGAGGCGGAGCGCCTGCCCGCGAGCCTTGAGAAGATCATCGCCTACGCGACGGGCCGGCAGCGCGTGATCGACTTGCTCGTGGTTGATGACGGCAGTACGGACAACACCGCAGAGATAGCCCGTGAGTCCGTGGGCGACCGGCTTCCCCTGACTGTGCTCACCAATACGCCGAATCGCGGGAAAGGCTACTCCGTCCGGCGCGGGATGCTGGAGGCGGCGGGCGAGTGTGTCCTGTTCACCGACGCCGACCTCTCGACGCCGATCGAGGAAGCCGACGCCCTCCTGGCGGCCATTGAGCAAGGCGCCGACGTCGCCATAGGCTCCCGGGGCATGGCGGGGTCCGATGTCAGCGTCCATCAGCCCTGGTGGCGCGAGAAGGCGGGCAAGCTCTTCGGCGCCCTCGTCAGGATTCTCGTCCTGCCGGGCATCCACGACAGCCAGTGCGGGTTCAAGTGTTTCCGCCGGGAAGCGGCACAGGCCATTGCGTCCCGCCAGACTCAGGACGGCTGGGCCTTCGACGTCGAGCAACTCCTGATCGCCCGCAAACTTGGTTACGAGATCGCCCAGATGCCTGTCCGCTGGGTGAACGACCCAGACACGAAGGTACGCATGCTCACCGACGGCCCCAAGATGCTTCGCGACATGGTCCAGGCCCGCCGGCGACACCGCCGTCTGAAGCCGGGGGAGTAGCGCACCCCACAGGGACGGCTTCGCGAGCCCACGGCAGGAGTGCCCCTTGCCGTGACGAATATCTACTAGCAGACCTTGGCAGCACCGGAGGCCCGTCCATTCATGTCGGAGCTACGTCAGGACCCCGTGATCGGCCGGTGGGTCGTGATCGCCCCGGAACGGGGCGCACGGCCCCAGGAGTTCGAGCCGGAGCCCGAAGAAGACATCAGGGCCGATGTATGCCCTATGTGCGAGGGCAACGAACGGATGACCCTGCCGGAGGTCTTCGCGATCCGGGACAGCACCGAGCCGGATCGGCCCGGATGGTATGTGCGCGTTGTGCCCAACAAGTTCCCCGCGTTACGAGTCGAGGGCGAACTCGAGGCCGTGGAGACGGGCCTGTTCCCGCACATGAACGGCATCGGCGCCCATGAGATCGTCATTGAGACGTCTGAGCACACCATGGATCTTGCCTTCGCGCCCGACGAGCAGATCATCCGCGTCCTCACCGCATTCCGCCGCCGTGTCGAGGACCTTCGCCGCGACACCCGCTTCCGGCATTTCGTCGTCTTCCGCAACCACAGGCGCGCCGCCGGCGCCACGCTGAGCCATCCACACTCTCAGATCATCGCTCTCCCGATCATCCCGAAGCTACTGCTTGATCAGCTCGCGGGCTCGTCGCGGTACTTCTCCCAGAACGGGCGCTGCATCTTCTGCGATATCGTCCAGCGGGAGTTGGATGAGGAGGTCAGGATCGTCCAGGCCACCGATCACTTCGTGGCGGCGGCGCTCTACGCGTCCCCGTACGCCTACGGCGTCAACATCTACCCGCGCAGGCACAGCCATGATTTCGTCACGATGACCGTAGAGGAACAGGTGGACCTCGCATCCCTGCTGCGGCGCCTCTTGATGGCCTATCGCTCTGCCGCGTTCAACCCGCCCTACAACCTAGTGTTCCAGATGGCGCCCAGCATCCCCCCGGCCTGCGAAGTCCCGCAGGGCTGCGCAAACATGGAGGAGCACTATCACTGGCATATTCAGGTCGCGCCTCGGCTGAGTTCCGTGGCGGGCCTGGAATGGGGGACGAGTTTCTACATAAACCCGGTCGCGCCTGAGGAAGCGGCGGCTGACCTGCGCAAAGGTCTGCCCTCGGCATGAATCTTGCTGGCGAGCGGCATTGGTGTGTGGCTGAGAATGAGCGAAGACAAGGCAACCGAGGCCAATCCCCTGAGAGAGCACCTCGCGAAGCTTCTGCATGAGCACATCGGGCCGATTACCGCACGCTGGGCGGAGTTGGCTCGCGAATCCCTGCCTGTCAAGCCGGCGCTTGAGGATGCTCCTCAGGATACCGGTGAGTCACGGTGCGCCGTGTTGGTGGCGCTTCTCGACGCGCTGAGCGACTCAGACGCCCCCGGCCTGCCCCAGTACTTGCACACGCTTGTCCGACGGTGGCACGCGGCCGGGCTCCTTGGCGAGGCCACGAGACCGTACTTCAGCGCCCTGCAACAGGCCGTGGTTGAGGTCCTCCAGGCGCAGCCCGAGAGCGACCTGTCCGTGGACGACATGGCACGCGTGCTCAGCACCGAAATGTCCGATCTGCAGTCCACCCTCCGCGACATGGAAGTTCGGGTTCTCGGTACTGAGCGCGAGGACCTCCAGCTTCGCCTGGAGACGGTTCTGAATCATGTCCCCGAGCCCGTTTTCATGCTCGACATCGCGGGAGGGCGGATCAGCCACGCGAACCGGGCTGCGGCAGAGCTATCCGGCTACTCGATCGACGAGCTTCGCGGCATGACCATGCAGGAGTTGTGCCCGGGGCTTGATGACGCGGGTCTCAGCAGCCTCATGGGCGACGTCGTCGACTATGACCGTGCCGTCCGGCGCAATGTGGGCATCGTTCGGCGCAATGCCGCCGCGATCGATGCCACCATTGACGTCTCGCTCATGAATATCGGCCCCAGGCCCGTGGCGATGTGTCTGCTGACCGACGCGTACGGCGGCTCCGCGGACCGTGCTGCGCTGCGTGTCCTCGCCAGGGATCTGAGGTCCGAGGTCCGCGAGCGCCTGAACCAGATCGAGCGCCTCAAGACTTTCTTTGAGAATGTCATCTCCGCTCTGCCGATCCGCCTCGTTGTGCTCAACTCGGACTTGACCATCATCCACGCCAATCGCGCCTACTACGTCCAGCGCGGACTCCCGAAAGAGGAGGTCATCGGCAAGCCTGTCGGCGAGGTCATCTCAGAGCACACGCTGGAGAAGGCGGGTCTGCGCGCCGCGCTCCTATCGGTGTTCGAGACGGGCAAGCCGGTCCGCTGGTCGGGCCATCGCTCCGGAAGCAGCCATCAGGAGCGGGTCGTCAATATCCGCTTGGACCCCTGCGTCGGGCCCGATGGCGACCGTACGGTTCTGCTCACCCTCGAGGACATCACGGAGCGGCAGCGCCAACTCTACGAACGAACGATCCTGCAACAGGTTTCCCACGCGCTGCTTGGACAACTCGACGTGCACAAGCTGCTGCATGCCATCTTGACCAGCATGACCGCGGGGGGCGCTGTCGGCCTGGGCTTCAACCGGGCAATGCTGCTGCTGGTTGATGAGGAAGCCGGCATGCTCCGCGCACAGATGGCTGTCGGGCCGGAGAACGCTGAGCAGGCCGCTGAGATATGGGGCGAGATATCTCAGGACCATCGCACTCTGCAGGACTTCCTGGCCGACTACGAGCAACTGGGTCCCCCCGATGAGCAGCCCCTGCGGTGGATCGTGGACAACATGGTGTTCGCGCTTGAGGACGTGAACAATCTGCCCATGGCGGCCGTGGTGGCTCACCAGACCATGCACGTCCTCGACGCCGACGTTGACGAGCGCGTCCCGGACAACCTGCGCGAACTTCTCGGCACCAGCGAGTTCGTCGTCGCTCCGTTGGTCGCCCGGGAGAAGATCATCGGCGCGGCCATCGCCGACAATCGGTTCACCCAGCAGCCTATCAGCCAGGCGTCCGTGCAGTTGCTCACGGCTCTGGCAGATCAGGCTGCTCTCGCCATCGACACCGCCAGCACCTACAGGCGGGCGAAGGAACACGCCGAGCAGCTCGACCAAGCGCTCCGAGACCTGCGAGCCGCGCAGGAGGACAAGCTGCGCAATGCCAAACTCGCCGCTATCGGTGAGGTCACCGCGATCGTCGCCCACGAGATTCGCAGCCCACTGTCCACGATCGGTGGCTTTGCGCGCAGTATCATCCGCGAGCCGGAACGCGTGGAGAGGAATGCGCGCAACGTGCAGATCATCGCCGACGAGGTGGCCCGCCTGGAGTGGATTCTCGGCGACCTGCTGGACTTCAGCAAACCATCGGAACCCGAGTTTGCGATGCTCGACCTTCGACCGCTCATCGAGAGCGTGATCGAACAAGAACGCTACAACGACAAGAGCGATGGCATCGAGCTCGTCACAGAGATCCCGGACTTCGTCCCTCAGATCCTTGCGGATGGGAAGCAGGTCCGACAGATTCTCACCAATCTTATCCACAACGCGATGGATGCCATGCCCGGTGGGGGCATCGTCACCATCAGCGTGAGGGGCGATGACGAGCACGTGGACCTTCACGTGCGAGACACAGGAGTGGGGATAGCGAAGGCTCGGCTCGAGCAGATCTTCGACACCTTCTACACAAGCAAGCCCACAGGCACAGGTCTGGGCCTTGCCCTGTGCCAGAAGCTGGTTGCACAGCACGACGGGGAGTTGAAGGTCGAAAGCGAAGTGGGTCAGGGGGCCACCTTCACGGTGAGGTTCCCAAACCCATCTGCCGGTTTGGCCGCTGAGACGGGAGACGAAGAGGAGTCGGCAGGCCTGCCTGATGCCGCTGCCGACGGCAAGCCAACTGCACAGACGGGAGCCTGACGGCGACGTACTCGGCTTCAAGCCAAGCGTTACAGGCCCCGGTGAGGAGTGTATACATTGCCAACCGTCATGATCGTCGACGACGAAGCGAACGTGTGCGAGCGCTACCGCCAGGAGCTTGAGTACTACGGGTACGATGTGAAGGTCGCACACACCGGACAGGAAGCCCTCGACGCCGTCTCTACCCACCACATCGACGTCGTCGTGCTGGACGTTGCCATGCCTGGAATGGACGGCATCGATACCCTTGCCAAGATCCTGGCGGTTCAGAACGAACTGCCGGTCATCCTCAACACGGGCTACGCCAGCTACAAGGATGACTTCCGGACCTGGGCGGCTGAGGCATACATCACCAAGACTAGCGATATCAGGGAATTGCTCGATCACTTGGAAAAGACCCTTGCCAAGCGCGGCATCGCGCCGCCTGAAGCGGAGAGACGCTGATCCACTATGGCCGAGAACAGCTCGGCGCGCGATGTGCTGCGCACAACGGTGGCGATGGTCCTAGCGGGCGGCGAAGGACAACGGTTGTACCCTCTCACCAAGCTGCGGGCGAAGCCGGCGGTGCGCTTCGGCGGTGAGTACCGCATGATCGACTTCACCCTGAGCAATTGCGTGAACTCGGGGTGCCGCCGCATCTACGTACTGACCCAGTTCGGAGGCTACTGGCTCAACCGACACATCCGGCGGGGCTGGTCACCGATGCTCCGGGATGAGCTCGGAGAGTCCATCGAAGTGGCGCCCGCCCAGAAGCTGCACGGCGACCGTTGGTATGCGGGAACCGGTGACGCCATCTACCAGAATCTGTTCCTGCTGCAAGACGAGCGGCCCGCTTACGTGCTCATCCTCTCCGGCGACCATGCCTACAAGATGGACTACCGCGCGATGATGGACCGGCATCTACACACCGGGGCGTGCCTGACCATCGCCAGTCTCAAGCTGCCCCGCGAGGAGTGCACGCAACTCGGCGTCCTGCAGGTAGACGAAAACTGGCGCGTCGTCGGGTTCGAGGAGAAGCCGGCCGACCCGAAGCCACTGCCGACGGAGCCCGATCATTCCCTCGTTTCCATGGGAGTGTACGTCTGGGGTACCGAGGAACTCGTTCGGCGGATCACCGATGACGCCACGCGGGCTACGAGCCACGATTTCGGCAAGGATATCATCCCGAGGATGGTGGACCAGGAGGCCGACGTTTACGCCTACCATTTCGAGCATGCACCCGGTCATGCCGCCGCTTACTGGCGGGACATCGGCACCCTCGATGCCTACTGGCAGGCGAACATGGAGCTTGTGGACGTGCTTCCCGAGCTCAATCTGTACGACGCCGACTGGCCCATCTTCACTCACCGCTGCCAGGCTCCCCCCGCGAAGATCGTGCTCGCCGAATTCGCGTCCGTGACTGACGCTCTCTTGTCTCCGGGCGTCATCGTCTCCGGCGCCCGAGTCCACCGGAGCATCCTGTCGCCGAACGCGTACGTTCACGGTGATGCGCAGGTGAGCGAGTGTGTTATCATGGACGGGGCCGACATCGGCCGGGACGCCCGCCTGTATCGCGCGATCGTCGACGAGGGCGCGCGCGTGCCCGACAACTGCCGCATCGGTCTCAGCCGCGCGGACGATGAGAAGCGGTTTGTGGTCTCTGAGGGTGGGGTCACCGTTGTTCCTGGGGATATGATCCTGGAGTAAGAGAGGACCCTTTGTTTCGATGAAAGTCCTGTTTGCCTCGGTCGAAGTAGCACCCTTCGCCTGGACGGGGGGCATGGGAGACGTGGCAGGCACACTTCCTCTGGCACTGCACGCCCTTGGGGTCGACGTACGGGTCATCATGCCCAAGCATCGCGGGGTCGATGGAAAGGCGGGCGACGTCTGGCGCGCTGTAGACACCTGCGTGGTCCACATGCCCTGGTGGGTCACCGGATGCTCCATCGACGAGGGCAGACTGCCCTACTCGGACGTGCCCGTGTACTTCGTCGAGCACGACCAGTACTTCGACCGGGAAGGCATCTTCGGGCCGCCCGGCTATAGCTACACCGACAACCTGGAGCGCTTCGTCTTCTTCTGCCGTTCGGCCATCGCAAGCGCCCCCGGCCTGCAGTGGCAGCCGGACGTCGTCCACCTCAACGACTGGCACACAGCCCTCATCGCCCTGTACCAGAAGTCGTGGGGACTGGA
>JALGSS010001076.1 GCA_029821745.1 Candidatus Zipacnadia bacterium | reverse complement strand
GTCACTTCCGTCGTGAGTGGCCGGTCAAGACTCTCGCCTTCGCCTGTCAGCCGGATGTGCCCGCCGAGGTCGCCTTGCTTGCTGAAGGTGACCTCCCAGGTCCGTCCACCGATGGTGATGCGTGCCCCCGCCATTTCCTCGGTCTCGATCAGGCTCGGGGTGTCCATCTCCACGAGGGACTGATCCCCGACCTGGATTACGTGCAGAAACACGTCATCCTCGCGCGGAGCTCCCGGGCTGATCTCAACACGCCAGCGCCCCATGATATCCAGCGCATCCTCACCCAGCTTGCGCCCCATGATATCCAGCGCATCCTCACCCAGCTTCCCGGTCTCGATGTCCCAGTTCTTGCCCGCCGCCCAGAACTCCTTGCCTGGGCCACCGACCGGCTCCAGCACCGCATCGTCCGGCAGCAACGTCCGGCACAGCAGCGCGCCCTCGCCGTGAGTGGCGCGGATGGTCTGCCCCTCGATCACGGGCTCCCTTGCCGTGTGCAGGAGCCACTGCTTCTGGTACGAGGGGTCGGTCGCGTTCACGCGGTCGAAGATGACGAAGTGGTTGGGCATCAGGAAGACAAGCACGCGGTCGAAGATGACGAAGTGGTTGGGCATCAGGAAGACAAGCTGCCGGGTCACGAGCCGCGTCTTCTGGGCGAGACCGTCGGGCTGCTTGTGCTGATAGCACGCGGTGGCGTCGCCGGCGACGTACACGAACAGGTCATTCGTCTCGAAGGCCTTCGTCTCGGATCCGAGCTGATGGTGCTGGCCGCCGTGGTTAGCAGCGACTGCCGGACCCTCGCCCCAATACGACGCCGGCGGCTCACCGGGCTGGTGGATCAGCACGCAGTTGTGGGCCACGGTCTGCGCGTAGTAGTTCTTCAGGTGCTGACCGTTCGCGGTCTCGCTGTACCGGGTGCCCGAATCCAGCGCCAGGAAGCCGCGGTGGTAGATGACGAAGTTGAGGGCGTCATAGTGCCGGTGCTGGGCCAGCACGCCCCCGCACGTGAATAGGCAACAGGTGGCGCCATATCCCGTGGCGGAGCGCATGAACAATTGCCCCATGGCCTCGAAGTTTCTCGCATGGGGCAGGCTCTCCAGCGGCAGGGCCGCCGGCGACGCCTCCTGATCGGCAAGCAGGAAGGGGTAGATGAACCAGGTGCTTGAGTAGACCTGCTGCTTCACCGGGAGCGTTTCCTGCAGGTGACGCGCCAGCGCGGCGGCCTGAGGCAGTTGCTCCCCATACAGGTGGCGGATATTCGCCATGTGCGTGTAGAGCTGCCAGGTGGGCAGTCCGTTGCCGGTGTGCTGCGCGTCCCCGTAACCGTACTCGAGAGGGGCGGTGGCGCCGTCGATCCAGTTCCAGATCACGTAGTTCGCCAGCCATGCGCTGTGGGGCCAGTCGGGCGCGATGTTCTCCCCGGTCGCGCTCAGCCATGTGTAGAAGAAGTTCTGCTCAGACCACGGGTAAGCGCCGAAAGTGTAGCCGAGGGTCGGCGATGCGCCGCCACCATCATCCCCGCACGACTTCCTGCGGTGCGCCAGGAGCTTCAGGTTCTGTTCGCGGCCCCACGTCAGCCACTCGCCCACAAGCTCCTCTTCAATACCAGTGCCCAATGCCGTG
Source organism: Candidatus Zipacnadia bacterium (assembly GCA_029821745.1). Lineage (GTDB taxonomy): Bacteria > Armatimonadota > Zipacnadia > Zipacnadales > JABUFB01 > JALGSS01. The sequence continues at coordinate 987 of JALGSS010001076.1, read as the reverse complement.
CAGCCGATGAACCACAGGCAGTTGTGCACCCCGTAGAAGCCCGTGGTGTACCCGCTGTAGTTCTCGCGGTAGATGCGCGGCCTGACGTCGAGCACTTTCTTGATGACCCGGATGAGCCGTCCCATGTACTCCTCGCGCCTATCCGGCGACAGGTCATTGTAGAGCCAGTCCCAGGCCATCGTTGCGTGCACGCGGCTCGTCGAGTACCAATTGACCGACTTGCGGTTTTCGTAGCAGTCCTCGTAGAACCTGATGCTCGCGTCCAGGCACTTCTCCGCCGCCTCCTTGTAATCCGCATCACCCGTCATGAGGTACACGAAGGCGGCTTGCGCTGCCTGCGGGCCATACTCCTTGGTGGGCAAGGCGTCTGCCTTCGCCGCCTGGGCCGCGAGCCTGTCAACGTTACGCTTGATACGCTCATACCAGGCGCTCTCCGCCCCAAGTGCTCGCGCTTTCACCTGCGGCCAGGTGTCGGCGTTGAGAAAGAGACGTGGATGGTCGGGACGGATCTTCCCGGCCCAGTCGGGAAGCTCTTGGGCACGGGCCCCCGAGCAGAGACTCATCATGAGCAAGCATTCCCAAAGCGGCGTCATTAACGTCCTCATCCTGCTGCCTCCCATCACCCCCATCACCGAAATGGTGCTAATCCGCCACCCACTTCAACTGCGTCGCGTGTATGTTGTCCCAAAGCGCTTTCGCCGGCGGAACGACGGCCTCGTCGATGAAGTCCATCCGCCGATGTGGGATCAGGTAGATGCAGGACCGCTGCGGGCGGTCGAAGGTCTTCTCCTTCCCCCACAGGTACAGCACCTCAAGCCAGTCGTTGGCGTCATACAGCCGGATCACGTCATAGCTCTTGGTGTCACTGTCCTGCCAGCGGTAGTCGATGACCACGCCGAGGCCGGCGTCCGTGTCGTCGGCCCCATACGAGAAGTCGATCCAGCCGGCTTTGTCGGCGTTCTCAGGGCGCGGGCCGCCACCCAGGTA
>JALGSS010001075.1 GCA_029821745.1 Candidatus Zipacnadia bacterium | reverse complement strand
CGCGGGCCACTCGTAGGTGAGCTTGAGAGCTTCCGTGGTCTGGGCCAGCGGGACATAGGTGAGGTTATCCCGAGCGATCGCGCCGGGGTCGAGAGTCTGTGGGGCGCCGTCGATGATTACGTTGACCGGCTGGTCGCTTGCGACGACGGCGGAACCGGCGCACAGCATGAGACAGATGACCAGGATGACGGGCATGTTTCGCCTCCCAGGGCGTGAATAAGCGCGCGTGACCTGATGGTGGGGGAGCATTAGGTTGTGTTGGAAAGGGCAACCATCGGCACGAGGTGTCGTCCCGTTCTGCGCGATGCGAGGGGCTCCCGTGCAGAGCGTTTCAGAGGGCGCCGTGGGGCCCCGTCACACACATGGTGACACCCCACGGCCATGTGTCGATAGCTCCTCAACACAACCATTGACCAGGGCGGCACAACCAGTCGTGCCGCCCTGAGTGTTGGGTCTGTCATTTCGGCATGCAGGCTGCCGGGCTAGTCCACTGCCAGCAACTCAACCTCGAATATGAGGGTCGCGTTGGGCGGTATCGTGCCTTTGCCTTCTGCACCGTAGGCGAGATCGGGCGGGATGACCAGCTTGCGCTTGCCGCCGACCTTCATGCCCGCAACACCCTCGTCCCAACCCTTGATGACCTGTTCGGCGCCCAGGAGGAAGCCTAAGGGGGCGCCACGGTCCAGGGAGCTGTCGAACTTGGTGCCGTCCTCAAAGGTCCCGGTGTAGTGGACCTGCACTGTTCTGCCTGTCCTGGCTGTGGCTCCGTTGCCGACCTTCTGGTCTACATACTTGAGGCCCGAACCCGTGGTCGTCATGTCCTCGTCGCCCTCGGCGGCTGCCTCGGGCTCTTCGGACGTCTCAGCAGCGGCTTCGGTGTCCTCGGCGGTTGGTTCGTCGGCAAGGTCCTCGGGGCCTTGCATGCGCCCCTCGGCCACCTGCTCTCGGCTCTCCAGCTCGTCGGGAGTGACGATTCCCGCTCTCGAATCGTTCGCGGGCTTGGGGCAGCCGGCCAGGCAGAAGACAAGCGTCACGATGGCAAGTACGGCGAGTGTCCGTGTGGCCATAAGTGTTTCTCTCTCCTTCGTGGTGGCAATTGGAACGCGAGCTATCTTAGCACAGACGGGGCGAGCATGGCGACCGGCCTCCCCGTGGTCAGTTCTTGTAGTATCCGCGGAATTCCTCCAGCGCCTGGCAGATGGCCTCGATATTCTCGAGGGGCACGTCGGGCGCGCATTCGGCGTTGACCCACAAGCCGCCCTCGGGAGACCCAAGCTGATCCACGACCTCGTGTATGTGCTCTCGGATGTCGGCGGGCTGCCAGAAGGGGAATTTCTGGCGGTCCAGGTCGATGCTGACGCACACTCTGCCCTTGCATTCGCGGACCAGGTTGTCGAGCCCGTTCGCGCCGATCTGTGGGTTGATGATGCTCACGCCGCACTCGATGAGGTCCTTGATAATCGGCACGATGTGGCCGTCCGTGTGCATGTAGACCTTAGCCCCGGCGTCCGTGCACAGGCCGTATATCTGCGCGAAACATGGCTTGAGATACTGTCGCCATTTGACGGGGTTGATGGGCAGCGCGTCCTGCAGGCCCAGGAGGTTGTACTCCAGCACCAGGTCGATGAGCATCTGCAGCTCCGGCGGCTCCTCGGCGAAATCGACCATCATCTCTTCGTACCCGCGCAGGTATGTGAGGCGCAGGAACATGAAGCCGTGGGGCGTGCCTGCCCCGGGTTCAGGCGCCTTGTAGTCGTGCACCATCTCGCGGCGGGGGAGAGGGTGCCCCGTCACGAAGGCCTCCATGCCGTCGTGCACATTGCTCCACACGGACCCCCATGCGTCCACGTGCTCGCCTTCAGCGTAGGTGCCGCTCACTGCGTCGAAATCTCGGTCGCCCTTGTTCGCTTCGCCGAAGATGATCGGGTGGCGGAGCACCAGGTCCTCCAGGTCGCCTCTGTACTTTTTCCACGCGGCGGGCAGCAGGCTGACACCCACCGGGATGAACTCGGGGTA
>JALGSS010000125.1 GCA_029821745.1 Candidatus Zipacnadia bacterium | reverse complement strand
ATGATGGCCGGGATTCAGCGCCTTGCCGACCGCGACGTGTCATTGGGGTTCAAGACCGTGCTGCTGAGGAGCAACTATCACGAGCTTGAGCAGATGCAGGCTCTCGCCCAAGGCTTCGGGCACGAGCTCCTGGTCGATGCCGAGATCACCCCGGCATTGGACAAAGACACGCGTGGACTGTGCGAGCGTCTTGACCCGGAGACGATCGTCGAGATCGAGATGCAAACCGAGGGTAAACGCGACGCGTACCGTGAGTCGTACGAGCGCCTGGCGAGCAGCCCGGTGAACCCGAAGCTGTTCGACTGCGCGGCCGGACTACGCAACGTCCACATCGACGCGACCGGCGGAGCACAGCCGTGCGCATCGGCGACGGGCTTTGTCTGGCTGTTGGACCCGTGTGATCTGCGGGGCAGTTTCCAGCGCGTTTTTTACGAGGACATCCTGCGCGCGGTGCAGCAGGTTGGCGACGGCGACTTCCCGTGTGGGAACTGCAGGCTGCGTGCCCTGTGCGGCTCGTGCGCGGTTGCTCGGGAACTAGAAGCAGGCTCCGCGCGTTTACCTTGTCAGTTCGGCTGTCAGATCGCCCAGCTCCGCGCGAGAGCTCTAGGTCTGGACGATACCCTTCCGGCAGGAGCAGCCTGCTAGCCCGTGACGCCGCCGTTCGGGATCTGCGGCGATGCCCTCGACACGCAGCGACCGATGCGGTAGGAAACTCGGGGCCGAGAGTCCTTTGTGTCCCAGCCAGCATCACGCTCGGCATGTAGCAGGCTCTGTTACGAGGCGCCGGAACGTCCCATGTTCCAGGGGTATCGCTACGAACACCCGCGCAGGAGGAAGGCTTGACATCCGGGCAGGAAGCGTTTAATGTTATCCTCGTGTCACACGGCATCTATTGCCGGAAAGCTCGAAGGGAGGCAGAAGTTTCCATGAGGAGAGGGTATTTGATCGCCGCGGTCGTAGTGGCTATCGCCCTTGCGATGGTACTCGCTGGCTGCCCCAAGCCGCCAGCGCCAGTATCGGAGCCGGGCCCGCCGCCAGAAGAAATGATGATGATGCAGCAGGAGACTGAGCAGGGCGTCGAGGGCGAAGAGGCCATCGAGGGCGAAGAAGCCGTCGAAGGCGAAGAAGCCGTCGAAGGCGAAGAAGTCGTCGAGGGCGAGGAAGCCGTCGAGGGCGAAGAGGCTGTCGAGGGCGAAGAAGAGATTCCCGCCCCAACCGAAGGTGGCTAGTCCGTCTCGATAGCACCAAGAGTACTGACGAACTGAAGGGCCGCCGATGCAGGCGGCCCTTCTCATTAGCCGTCGGTGGTGTCGTGATCGCCGTGCCAGGCACGCTGCCAGGCGAACCCCCACAGGCAGGTGGCCCCATGAACAGCAGGGAGCTCATCCAGCGCGTCCTCAGTTTCGACCGGCCCGAGAGAGTCGGCCTCACGTACTCGTCCTTCGATGAGCGTCCCCGAATCTGCGACACGGCCGGTGTCGGTCCCACGCCGGATCCGGATTTTGAGGCCAGACGATGGGACGACGGCGCCGGCGGCGAGTGCTACAACGACGAGTGGGGGTGTATCTGGCGGCGAATCAAAGGGAAGACAACGGGGGGCGAAGTCATTGATCCTCCGATCAAGTATTGGGACGACCTCGGGACCTACGAGTTGCCCACTTACGGCGACCCCAAGCGATACAAGCGCGCGGCTCAGATCTGCGAGCAGACCAACGACCGCTACATCCTCGGTTCTATCGTCGGCTGCTGCTTCAACGCGGCCCGCTATCTTCTGAAGCTCGAAAACTATCTCCTCGACTGTGCCGCCGAGCCCGAGAAGATCACGCAGTTGAACCGCATGGTCAGTGACCTGGTCCTCAAGCAGGTCGACATCTACGCGGATATCGGCGCCGACGGCGTCTTCTACTGCGAGGACTGGGGCACTCAGAACCGCCTCCTTGTGAGCCCGATGATGTGGGATGAGATGTTTCGCTGGACTTTCGAGCGGCTCATTGAGCGTGCCCACTCGCGGGGATTGACCGTCTGGATGCACTCCTGCGGTTGGGTGCGCGACATCATCCCGCATCTCGTCGACATGGGTATGGATGTCCTGCAGTTTGACCAGCCGGAGTTACACGACCTCGACTGGCTCGAGCAGTTCTCGGGTCGGGTCACATATTGGTGCCCGATAGACATCCAGACGACGCTGCAGTGTGGCGACGAGGAGACAATCAAGGCGAAGGCGCGAGAAATGGTCCGCAAGCTTGGGGGCAAGGGCGGCGGGCTCATCACCAAGGACTACTCAGACAACCACTCCATCGGCGTGGACCCCCTCTGGCAGCACTGGGGATACGAGGAGTTCCTGCGCGTGGGGCGCTATGAAGGACACGATATCCCGCCGTTGTCGCGGTCATAGGCCGCGCTTGTCTACAGCCCGAGTCGGTTGAGGGACAATAATGACCAGCAAAGAGCGCGTTGCGTGCGCCTTCGAGTTCAGACCCTACGACAAGGTGCCCATATACCAGGCAGGCTTCTCCGCCCACGTGGCCGGCCGGCTTCTCGGCCGCGACGCCTATGTTGGCGGGGGCCGCGTCCAGTATCTCGAAGCGAAGGCTCTCTGGGACGGCGAGGATGCCCACCAGGAGTACCTCGAGCGCTGCTGGCAAGATGCCGTTGAGCTGTGTCGAATGCTCAAGCTCGACATTGTCCGCACGACCTACTGGCGAATGCCGGAGAAGCCGACACGCCGGATCGACGAGTTCACCTTCTTCTATGGCGATGAAGACGGCGAGTGGCGCGTCATGCGTCACGACCCGCACACGGAGCTGTACCAGATTCTCGACCGGAAGCCCAAGCCTGAGCCGACCATGGACGATCTCGAACGTGGTGTGGCGGCGTCGGAAAAGGCGATCGAGAGCTACGATCCCGGCCCGGGCATGTTCGACACGATCAAGCGAACCATGGAGGAGTTCGGCGACGACGGGGTGCCTTACAGCGGCGGAGGCATCGGCCTCTGCGTTCCCCGAGACCGCGTCTGGCTGGAAGCCGTCGCCTTACGCCCGGATATCGTGAAGCGCTACCTGGATGTCCAGGCCGAACGCTCGGCGCGCAATGCTGCGGTCGCGGGGAGAGAGGGAATCCGCTACCTGTATGGCGGCGGCGATTTCGCCTCGAGCCGCGGGCCCTTCATCTCGCCGCAGGCCGTCCGCGAGCTGATGCTGCCCGGTCTGCAGAGGATCTCGGAGGCGTGCCGCGAAGCCGGGACCTTCCACGGGTTCGCCAGTGACGGCGATCTGTGGCCCGTGGCTGAAGACCTGTTCGGGAACTCGGGCGTCAACTTCTTCTACGAGGTTGACGACGAGTCCGGCATGCACTTCGACCGCCTGCGTCAGACATTCCCGAAGCTGACGCTGCTGGGCGGCGTCAATTCATCGACGCTGCATCGCGGCACCGTTGATGACGTGAAGGCCGAGACGCTACGAGCCGTGGAAGCGGGCAAGGAGTACGGCGGGTGCGTCGTGGGGTGCTCGAACCAGATTGTCGCGGGGACGCCGCTGGAGAACTTCTGGGCGATGATGGCGACGTTGGAGGAGAATCGCTAGACACGAAGACACAGGGCGGGAGCGCACGAGCCGTCTGCGCAAGCGCAACGATGACGAGGAGGCCCATGGCCGATTGAGCACGGACATACCCGGACACACCGATGAATCCCGGGCTGGGATTCAGCCACGCACCTGGTTAATCGGGCTGTTGATGGTCGTTGCGGTGGCTGCCGGAGGCGCGTTCTCCGCCCTCGTGCGGTATGACCTCGTCGGCTTCGGGCACCTGCCCCGGTCCGCTCTGTTCGTCTGCTTTCTCCTGCTGCTGGTCAACGTGGCCACGCTGAAGCTCACAGGCCGCCGTTTCCTGGACTCCCGCCAGCTCGTCTACGTGTTCATCGCCGTGATGGTGATGTCCGGCTTTCCCGGCCAGCAGTTGGTCACGTATCTGTATATCGGTCTCGTGGGCTGCCAGCACTACGCGACCCCCGAGAACAAGTACGCCGAGACCTTCTTCGACTACATCCCCGAATGGCTCGTGCCCTCCAAGAGTCCCGACGATCCCTCGGTGCGCTGGGCGTTCTACGGCGTCCCTCCCGGGCGCTCAATCCCGTGGGGCGACTGGGTCGGGCCGCTGCTGGTGTGGACTCCCTATATCCTCGCGGTCCTGCTGCTGGGCGCGACGGCCGTCGCTCTCATGCGCCGCCGTTGGGCCGACGAAGAGCACATGCTGTTTCCTCTCGCGCAGATCCCAGTCGAGATGCTCTCCTACGACACCGAGCGCGCTGCGGTGCCGAGGGTGTTCCGCTCCTGGCTGTTCTGGGGCGCTTTCGTCATTCCCGTGATTCTCTACTCGAAGAACGCGCTACATTACTACTTCCCGGCAATCCCTGAGACAGATCTCACCCCGGACATCGGCATCGTTTTCACCGGGCGGCCGTGGAATATGCTGAACCGATTCCCCTACCACTACTACTTCGAGATGATGGGGATCACGTACCTGGTCAGCGACGAGATGGCCTTCAGCCTGTGGTTCTTCTGGATCTTCCGACGGCTGGGGAGCGTATTCCGCGAGCTCGCCGGGCTGACGGGCCACAACGACTTCTTCACCCACCAAGGAATCGGCGCCTACACGCTGCTGGCCGGCATCTACCTGTGGTATGCGCGGGAATCTCTCAAGCAGATCGCCCGCAAGGCGCTCCTCGGCACCGGACCCTTCGATGACAGAGGCGAGCCCATGTCCGCGCGGGTCATGTTCTTCGGATTCATCATCTCCCTGGCCACCATCGTCATCTGGGGACACTTGATCGGCGCGGCGTGGTGGGGTTCCCTGTTCCTCATGGGAACGTACCTCGTCTCCATCATCGTCTTGACGCGCATCGTCTCCGAGGCCGGCGTGTTTGCCGTCTGGACGCCCTTCGGCAGTCAGGAGGCCCTGCTCGTCAAGGCCCTGGGCACCCACGCAGTCGGCCCGCGGAGCATCACCGCGCTGTCCATCATGGGCTACAAGATCCGCGACACCGCCTCGCTCACGGCAGCGAACGTGATCCAGGGCTACAAGATGGCCGATTCGGCCTCCCTCAAGCCCCGGGCCGTCTGCGCGATGATCTTCGCCGCCCTCGTTCTCGCCTTGTTCGCCTCCCATTGGCCGTCCCTGTACGCAATCTACAGCCACAGCATCCCGGGGCTGGGCTGGTGGCCTCGTGGCTCGGGGAACGCCCTGGGTCAGGGCATCTCCCAGCTCATTCTCGCGAACAAGGAGTTCACCCTCGGCAACTACGGGAACATGGTGCTCGGGGGCGCGACGATGTTGTTTTTGAACTTCATGCGCCAGCGGTTCCTCTGGTGGCCGTTCCACCCCTTGGGCTATACCGCACTCATGGGCCCATCGTTCATGGGCGACCGCTACGGGTTCTCGATCTTCCTGGGCTGGGTGGTTCGTCGGGTCACGCAGCGGTTCGGGGGATACCAGGCGTACCGCATGGGTCGCGCCGCCGCAGTGGGGATCATCGTCGGGAACGCGGTCGTGCTGCTCTGTTGGTCCATCGCCCACTACATTCGTCCCATCACCGGCGTGCTGATTATTGAGTAAGAGGCAGGAGTTGGGGAGAGGCAATCATGGGCACGGGGTGTCGCGTCGTGTGCGACGGCGCCCCGTGCAACAGGTGAGCGCTTCAGCACAACCCTCAAGCTCCCTCCGCCCGCCCGAGGTCGTCGTAGAAGCGGCTGCGATGCCCGAGGGCGGCTACTCCTCACACTCCTGTCTGAGTGATGCGAGCGGTATGCGCTCGCCCTTCTCATACAGGTAGGTGTACTTACCCCGCTGGGCCTCTTCCACCTCGACGAGCTTGTCGAAGATGTCTGGATGGATGTCCAGCAGCGCCTCGAAGTCAGAGCGGCACTTGTAGGCACCACACCAGCACTCAGCCGATGTGCCCAATTGCGCCGCAGGGCTCTCAGGGAGACCATTGCTCTTGATGTACCGCGCGACCTTGCCGTCGGGCCATCCGTGGATCGGGCTGACGCTGATGCAGCGGAACGCCGGATGGAACCACACTGGCACATACTTGGCGCGAAGTGGGGACTCGACGGCGCGAATGCCGTCGTAGATGACCTTCGGTCCCTCCACCGTAGCCAGGTGCCTTCTCATGGGCGCGATCTTCAGGGTTTCGCAGCACCAGCGCGACCGCACCCCGGGGATCCCCCACCGCTTCGCGATCTCGAAGTAGTCGTGGTCGGGCTTCACTGTCACTAGTGCAACACCAAGCTGCTCGCAGACGGCCTCCACGTAATCCTCGACCTCGGGAAATCCGGCGGTCGTGTTGGCGTGTATCGCCGTGATTTCCAGTCCCGCTCTCTCGCCGAGTCGCCTCATGTACTCCAGTAGGCACAGGCTGTCCTGCCCGCCGCTAAACATCACGAAGGGCTTGCCCATTCGCAGTACCTTCAGGACGTCCCTTGATGTGATGCCGATCTCGGCGCGGGCAGCGTCCGCCTGTTCCTTGTTCAGTTCACAGAGCCCGGGCGAGCCACCGCCATTCGCGTGAACAACGTACAGGGGCTTCACGGGCGTCTTGGGTACCCACTTGGACATCAGGGCACCCATAGCCCCACACACAGGGCATTGGGCCGTCAGCCCTTTGAGCCCTGCCAGCGAGACCAAGTGAGCGGCCTCGGTCCAGGCCGCCTCATACGGGCTGCCGCCATTGCCGTTGTTGCGCTTCCGCTGGCCACTCAAGCTGATCGCACTCCCACGTCGGCAGCGATTTCCCGCATCGCGTCGACGAAAGTAAGCCACTTGGTCTCGTCACAACTGATCATGTCCGTCTTCTCGTCTATGGTGTAGAGATACCAGAAGCCGTCGTAGCCTGCGGCCAACACCTGATCCCGCAGGTCGCTGGCCCTGTGCTCGTAGCAGCACTCTGCGAACAGGTGAACCGTATCGACATAGCGCTTGACGTCAGCGCAGTAGCGTACTTCTTCCCTGGTAAACGAAGTGAACTTGGACTTGCAGCTCACGACGGCCAGCGCCTGGTCATAGTCTATGAAACGGAAATCCATGACTGGTTCATCATTGCCGTTCCACTTGTCGCACTCGCCGGGCCTGTGGATTATCACATCGCACTCGCGAGAGCAGACCTCGCCGTCCGCACTGAGGATGTGGCCCCAGTGTGCTTCCAGGTCGGACTTGGATATCATCTGCCTGATCGCGTAGATGAGGCGTGCGGACAAGCGCAGTCCCCTGACAAAGGCCAGCACTCTTTCGCTCTCGTCCATGCGGGCGAGGTCGGGATCGAGGCGGTAGTGCCTGAACTCCGCCACCAGATCTTGGAAGTGGCGGAGCCTAAGCGCCCTCGTGTGCCCGCGCAGTTGTGGAGAATCTGGGCCTTGGGACATGCTAGACCTTCTCCCCTCGGACAAGTCTGTCGATGACTTCCCGCTTCGTCAGTCCGCGCTCGCGGGCGAACCCCTGCAATCGCTTGCGTCCCTTGGCGTTCATCGCTAAGACCCCCGTTTCGTCTGCTACGTTGATGTGACGGATGTTTTCCTCGCCGATGACCTCAGCCACTCGTGCCTGCATGGCTGAGACATCTGAGGCGGCGTCCTGGGTAATGAACTCAGCCAAGTACTCCCTGATGTCGCGCGATTCCTCCACGCGCTCGACAAGTTGCGCTGTGCTCGCACTCGGGACTGCCTTCCGAAGTGACAGTACAGCCCGAAGATCACCCATGCCGTCCAGGCGCTCTGTGGCCACGGCTTCCGCTATCGCCATCTGGTCCTTCTCTGGAAGTCGCGCGAGACGGGCTGCCGCGTCGACGCCATCAATCGCTCTGCTCCGGACGAGTTCCTGGACGGCGGGAGTGAGCCTATTGACAGACAGGAAGTCCCGCAGCATCTGCTCGGACAAGCCGACCCGATCCGCTACCCTTCGCAGTCCCCCGAGTCCTGCCGATGCGACTGCAATATGGTGAGCTACCTCAAGGAGGCTCAGGCGGCGGCGCACACGCTTGGTGTTGCCGATGATAGCCGCCAGCGCGAGGGCGACCTCGTTTTCTGTGGGCTCGGCGGGACCTACGTTCGGGTCGCACATTCTAGAGGAACCCCTTGTCGGACAACCATTCCTGGAGGGCTAACGTCGCGAGTTCCTCGGGGCTCACGTGGAGTTCCCCCACAGCCTGTTCCACACCACTCCGTATGCTCCCGCGAAGCGCGACAGTCACCGAACGCTGGATGATCGGCCTCTCAGCCATCTCTACGAGCTCCTCTGGAGTAGCGTCGGGGTTGTCTTTCCCATGCTCGGCCAGGCGCGTCTTGTCGTGCCGTGTGAGCTCGTGCTCCACCATCAGATCAAGTATCCGCTCCGCCTTGTCGATGTCGTCGTGCGCAGCGCTCAGGGCTCGCCTGACGTCATCCGGGCCGATGGCTCCTTCATGATCACGCAGAAGCTGCTTCATGTGCTCCGATGCGCGTTCATCGATGTAGACGTACTTCGTGATCATGTGCTTGGAGAGCCCAGTGGCGGCCCTGACTTTGTCCATGTCTCGGCTGTAGTGCTTGTAGAGGGCGGTCACAGCCTTGGCTGCGTCTGCGTGGTTGATCTCTACTCGGTGCAGGTTTTCCGCAAGCGACATTGCCGATAGCTTCAAGGCGTCCCCGGGGTCCGCGAACACGGCCTTGATGGTGCCTTCCGGCAGGTCACCTCGTTCCTCCAGGAGCTTGTGGGCCCGGTACCTTCGTTGCCCGATCAGCAGGTCGTATGGAGTATGCCCCACTTGTCCCACGAGCACGACAGGCTGGAGCAGCCCCAGAGCCGCGATGCTCTCTGCCAGGTCCTCAACACCCTTGTCCCGGGCGCTATCACGGACGTTTAGGTCGCTTACCTGGATGTCGTCCAGCGCGATCTCATGCACCGTCGAGTTCATGTGGTTGTCCCCTCTCCTGTGGCGGCTGGCGGGACAGCTATTCGCCATCAGGAAACGTGCGACCTCCCTCCCTCCCCTCCACCTCACACAAGAACGGCCCACACCGAACCTTCGGTGTGGGCCGTCTAGCCTTTGCCTTCTGCGTCGCCAGGCTTTACCAGCCGCGGTTTGCCATGCGCTCTTCATCCGGCATGGAGCGGATGTCCAGACCGGGCATTGCCGCGCCCTCAAGGCCGCGAGACGCCTTCGCCACTTCCGCCGCATCCTCGAAGTACGTGGTCGCATGAACGATCGCGTTCGCGCGCGCTGACGGGTCCTCGCTCTTGAAGATCCCGCTGCCCACGAACACCGTCTCCGCGCCAAGCTGCATCATCAGCGCGGCGTCGGCGGGCGTCGCGATGCCACCGGCGGAGAAGTTCGGCACCGGCAGC
>JALGSS010001074.1 GCA_029821745.1 Candidatus Zipacnadia bacterium | reverse complement strand
GGACCAGCTCTCGCGGCAGGCGATGCCGGCGGGTGCCCGGAAGGGATGGAAGAACGCCTCCGCCGCGTTTGCCTATGGGCCAGCCGGCGGCTGAGGCTGCGTCTCGAAGGGTCTAAGCCTTAACTGCCGGACGCAGAAGGCGTCATAGTTCGTGCCCTGATACGGCCGTCCTGAAAAGACCAGGTGGGCGGTCAGTCCGTCGGGGCTGATCCACTTGGCGGGCAGCCGATAGCCGTGGGTCTTGCCCAGGCCCCAGTCCCGCGTGGGGGCGTCGAACAGTCCCCATCCGCCGTCGTGGTCGAACCCTAAGGCCATGATGTACCTGCCCAACGCAGGAAGATAGACCACCTCGCTGCGCCCGCACCGTCCCGGGTATGAGAAGATGGGTTTGCGCTTGGCGATGTCCGCACTCCACGTGGGGTTCCCGGCCTCGTCGATGGATGCGAAGAACTCGTAGGCCCCCCGGTCTTTCAGCCGGTTCTTCGGGACGCGGGCGAGCACCACGCCATCATACGAGTCATACGCCGTGGGGCCGTCGGATGAGTAGACATAGACGTGATCATCCAGCGCTCGGGCGTAGTTCCGGCCGCAGTTCAGGAAGGTGGGGCACCCGAAGCTCGTCTCGAACTTCAGACCCCATTCCCACGTCTTGCCATGGTCCTCCGACCACGCGAGCTGTGAGTTGCCGACATTCCTCACCAGCATGTATAGCACCCCGTCGACCATGAGCATGCCGCCGGCCTTCGGACCGGATGCCCCGTCGCCGGTGCGTTCGGCTGTCTCCGAGCGGAGGTTCGTGCCGTGGAATTCCTCTGGGCCGCCGGTAATCCTCGCGAGCCCCAGGCTCAGCTTCCTCTCAGTGCCCGGCTCGAAGCCCGTGCCGTCGCCGTATGAAGTGTACTGGGCGTCATCGTCGCCCCATGTGATGGGCCAGTTGTCGCTGCCGATGGCCGCGCGCTTGATCTCGGATTCCGGCGCGAATTCGACGGCCCGGATCACGTGACTCGGCGGGTAAGGCGGATCGGTGATGGCCTGCATCAGTGGATTGAGAAGATGCTCCTCGATCCCTTCCCAGAAGCCCGCCGGGTCCAGTTGAGAGCCATTGCGGACCGCGATGAGATCGAGACTGGGGATGACGATCAGCACCTGGTTCCCCGCGCCGGAGCCGGCGAACATGTCTCGGGGGACACCCGGCATGGCTCCGTCCGTGTTCAGCCACCAGCACAGCCCGGAACGCACGGAGAGGCGCTCGGGGGACGTCTGAACCGGCATCCGGGCATCCGCAGTGACGAGGGCCACGGTCTCCTCGCTGAGCAGCCGCTTGCCGTCCCAGTTCCCTCTGCGCAGCATCAGCCTGCCGATCCGGGCCACCGCATTCGGGCTGTAACCCCCGCCGCCCCAGTTCGCGCACAGCGGCAGGCCGTCCAGCGGGTACACCTTGCCGTAGCCCATGCTCCATTCCCCGGCGGGGACGCCGATGGGTTCCATGACGCGGCGCCGCAGCAGCGTCCTGATGTCGGATTCCGGCGCGTCTTGGAGCGCGGCAGTCACGCAGTAGCTGAGCATCGCCATCCCGGGGTTGCTGTAATGGGATTCGCGGCCTGGCTCGGATATGACCGGGGCATCGTCACGAGCATTCAGGAACGGATTCGGGTCCCGCCGCCAGAACTCGCCCTTCCAGCCCGGCAGCTTGTTGTGTGGGAGGCCGTCCTGCTCCGCGTCCTCGATGCCCGAGTAGTGGGTCGCCAGGTGACGGACCGTGATCTTGGACTTGAGGGGATCATCGCGCCACGAGGGCACGTACTTGCTCGCCGGGTCATCAGGGGAGATGAGTCCGTCGTCGATCGCCAGGGCCAGCGAGACGCCGCCGACAATCGCCTTTGCCAGGGAGGCCGTGTAATGGACCCTATTCCTGCTGAAGCCGTCCGCATACCACTCGCACACAATGCGGTCGTTGCGGATGACTACGAGAGTCTTCGTGCGGTGCTTCTGCAGACCAGCCACCATGTCCTCGAGCTGCGCCGATGACATCCCGTGGTCTTC
>JALGSS010000124.1 GCA_029821745.1 Candidatus Zipacnadia bacterium | reverse complement strand
CCTCGGAAGTCGCCGCCTCCTCCGCCAAAGGGCCTGGACGCGATACGAATGGCTCCCCCTTTGTCGCCGGTGCCGCCAGGTCCCATGCCGGATGTGCCGGGCCCGGAGCCCTTGCCCCAGCCACCGGGAGTGCCCCGGCCCGACGGGATCCCCACTCGGCCCGGGGCCGACTTCACGAATGCGGGTAGCCGGCCTCCACCTCCGGGGCCTGCGGGTCCTGTACCATCGCCCGACCCAGGTCCGCCACCGCCGGTCCCACGTGTCCCGGGAGTGCCAACGCGCCCCCCATCGCCGGAGGGTCCGCGGGATGCGATACGCACCGGCCCGCCGCCACTTTCCCCGTTCCCGCCGCTTCCCGTCGCGCCGCCGCCGTCAGTGCCGGCGGCGGCTCCCGGCGGCAGAAGTCCGGGAAGCCCTGCCGGGGCCTGACCGGGACCACCCGCGCGGGGAGGCAAGCCGACTCCTTCACCCGGGCGCAGGTTGGGGGATGCTTTCGCGATGACAGTGCCACGCGTTCCCGGTCCGGGCCGCTCGGGCCCACCGGTCGCGACACGCGGCGGAGTCGGTGCGGCCAGCGGCGGAGCGCCGCTGCCTCCAGCACCGGGGGTTCGCGGCAGCGAGGTCTCAACAGAGATCGGGCTCCCGGAAACTCCAGGAGACGCGGGAGCGGGCTGGGAGGCCGGCGCCTGCGCTACCTTCGCCGGCCCCGGTGTCGGTACAGGTCCCGGAGCTCTCGGCGCGGTCCTCGCGAAGTCCGTGTCGACCGATGGACTCGCGACCGGTGTCTCCTCGCTCGGCGGCTGGACCGCTGCGGGGCTTGAGGCCGGCAGGGCCGGCGCAGCAATGTCTGCGGCCGTCGGCGTCGGGCGAACAACAACCGGCTCGGGCGCTACATCACGTGTCGGCGCATCCACCGTCGAAGCGCCGGCAACAGGCTCGGGTGGAAGCACCGCGAGCATCGGCGACGCCTTCTCTTCGACGACCGGCTCCGGCTCAGGACGAGGCTCGGGGGCCTCCTGCACGGGTTCAAGCTCGGGTGCGGGAAGCTCGGGCTGCGGCTCGGGAGGAGTGACTTCAGGCTCAGGCGTCGGCTCCTGCTCCACCGGCGGCGTCTGCTCTTCCTCGGGCTTCGCTCGCTCTGGTCGTCTCACACGTCGTCGTGGTCTGCGGACACGTCGCCGGACCACCCTGTACCTGCGCCGGACCTTCTTGACCACGGGGGGAGGCACGGGCTCCGGCGGCTGCACGACCCGCACAAAGTCCACCGCCGTCTTGGCGACATGCGCCATAACCGCTCGGCGCGTTTCGCCGATCTTCCCGCCCATCGGGACGGTCAGGAAAGCTATTAGGTGCAGCACAACGGACCCCAAGAGAGCCCATCGGAAACCACGCCTGCGCAACATACCGGCCCACCTCAAAGGTTGCCGCTAATCAATCTACCTTGACTGTGCCGGCGCCACCTGTGGCGGCCCGGCCATCTCCACCTCAGCGGCCAGGGTGATCCCGGCCCCGAGGCGCTTGGCGATGTCCATCACGGTGACGATGGTGCCATACGGCACGTGCTCGTCGCCCCGGATGGTCACTGCTTTCAGGGAAGTCTCCGCGAGTTCCCGGGTCAGGACGGCGGTCAGATCCCGCGGGGCAATCCATTCCTCATTGACCTTCAGTTGGCCCGCCGCGTTCACCCAGACCGTGATCTCTCGCTTCGGCAGTTGCTCCGAGCTCAGGGCCTTCGGCAGCGTGATGTCCAGGCCTGTGTCCTTGGCGAAGGTGCTCGTGAGCAGGAAGAAGATGATGAGCAGGAAGGCGACGTCCGCCATGGTGATCATTGGCGCGATACTGGGGGTCTCCAGCCTTGACCGGAACCGAACTATACTCTCGGTGCGCGCCGCAGAGAACCGGGCATCCGCCCCTCCGGGCCCGGCCTCTCGCGTGGTGGCGGGGGCTTCGGGAACCGGGTTGTCATGGCCGCACTCGCACTGCCAGAGTCCCCCGGCGTGCTCGTCGCCGACCTCTCCGATGGCTCCACAACTCTCGCATTTCACCTGGATGCTCATGGATTCCGGGTCCTCCCGGCGCATTGTCGCCTGCGCTCATTCATCCTGGCTGTCGGTGACACTAATCAGGTGAGCGCCGGCCAGTTCCATCTGCAGGCCAAGCGCATTGACGCGAGCGACGAAGTAACTGTAGGCGATGAAGCACGGGATCGCGACGATCAGCCCGGAGGCAGTGGTGATCAGCGCTTCGCCGATCCCCGCTGCGACCACGGCGGGCTCGCCCAGGCCCTGCTCGGCGATGGCCGTGAACGCGCGGATCATCCCGCTGACCGTGCCCAGGAAGCCAATCAACGGCGCGACGCTGGCAATCATCGAGAGCACGGGGAGACCCGATTCAAGGTTCGCAAGCTGTCTGGCACCCTCGGTCTGAGCCGCCTCGCGTACGCTCATGGCCGCGCTCTGCGCCGCTCGGACTATCGCGCCAAGCACTTCGCTCACAGCCGTCTGAGAGGAAGTGCACAAGTCGAGGGCTGACAGGGTCTTGCCACTCTCCACGCACTCGCCGACCTGCTGGATGAGGGCGTCCGCCCCACGCCCGGCAAGCCATAGGCTGACCAACTTGTACAGCAACACGGCCACCGCGACCAGGGAAAATGCCAGCAACACCCACATCCAGGTGCCGCCGCGCTGGAAGTAGTCGACGAGAGCAAGGCCCGACGCCGGAAAGGCCATCGGCTATCCTCCTTCAGTGCTCGTCACTCAGTTGGTCCGGACTAGTCCTTCAGCGCCTCGAGGCGCTCGCGAGCCTTGTCGGCCCACGGTTGCTGCTCTGCGTACTTGTCGACAATGATCTCGTAGCTCCTGCGTGCCTTCGCGACATCCTTCAACTGCTCGAAGCAGCGACCGGCTTCAAACTGGGCCTGGGGCGCCCACTTCCCGGTCGCATAGAGGATGGAACCCTTCAGGAACTCCTCCGCCGCCTTCTGCAAATCACCCTTGTCTCTGTAGCACGACGCGATCTCGAACTGCGCTTCCGCAGCGATGTCGCCGGTGGCCGACTGCAGGGCCTTGTCCAGGGCTGACAGGGCCTTGTCGAAGTCCTTCTGCCCTCGCAGGTTCTTGCCGATGGTCAGGAATCCGTAGGCGGCCGCCGGGTGCTGTGCGTGCTGTTGCGCGAGCTTCTCGCACACACCCACGGCCTTCGCCGTGTCACCCAACTCCGACAGGGCCCGCGCGAGGATCGCCAGAGCCCACGGCATCTTCTCGAATCGCTCGGGCTCGGCGAGGAGTGGCTCGAGGAGCTCCGCGACGCGCTTGTAGTCCTGCTTGTCGATGAGGATCCGGGCGGCCTGGTATCGTGCATCGGCGACCACATCCCCCGACGTTGCCTTCTCAGCCGCCTCAATGAACAGAGGAAGCGCCTGTTCGGGCCTGTCCCGCTTTGACTGGATCCACGCGAGCTTGTACTTGGCCTCGCCGACGAGTTTGCTGTCCGCGAACCGGGCCGGGACAATGCTGTAGAGCGCCTCGGCCTCGTCGTACTTCTCATCGTCGAAGAGCGCCTCGGCCACAGCGACCAGTCCGTCGGGGATCTGGCTGCCTAGCTCTGACTGTGCATCTTTGGCGGCGCATTCCCGGAATGCCGCCCCGGCGCCGGCAGTGTCTCCCGCCGCCAGCCGAGCCCATCCGAGGCCCAATCGCGAGTGCGGCGCGGTCTCGCCTTCGGGATCGGCGGTCAGGGCCCTCTCGTAGAGGGAAGCGGCCTGCTCGTAGGCCTTTGCTTTGTACAGAGCCCGGCCGAGCTGGTACGAGGCAAAGGCCAGCACCTCGGGCGCGGCACCCGATTTCCCCACTGAATCGGCCATCTGGCGCGCCTTGTCCAGATCGCCCTGCCCGGCGTACAGCCCCACCAGCGCCGACGTTGCGTGGCCAACATACACTGACTTGCCCCCGGTCGCGAGGACCTGCCGGTACATCTCCTCGGCACGGTCCGCGCGGCCCAGCTTCTCATGGCAGGCCCCCGACAAAAACAGGGCCTCCGGGACCCGATTGTGAGTCGGGTGGTTCTTGACGAAGCCGTCCAGTATCGCCAGGGCCTCCTCGAACTGCGCGGCTTCCAAATGCGCCCTGGCAACCTGACATGACAGCTCCGCCGCCAACTGGGACTTCGGGTCTGCCCTCACAATGGTCGCGAGGGACGACAGCGACTCAGTGGACTTACTGTCCTGGTACTTGGCCCACTGCAGCCCGGCTGATGCTCGTCGCTTGCGCTTCTCGTCCTTGGCCGAGGCAACCGCCGCCTGGTAGGCCGCGATGGCCTCCGCATTCCTGCCGGCGTCACTGTGTATCTGCCCGAGGTGACAATGGGCGTCGCTAACGCGGGAGCTGTCCTTGTGCTCCTTCAGAAGACGCTGGAAGGTCTTCATCGCGTTCGCGGCGTCCTTCCGCCGCTCGTACGTGATCCCCAGCCAGTAGAGGCCCTCGGGAGCCCATCTGCCGCCCTTCGCCACTACCTTCGAGTACTCGTTCGCGGCTTCGGTCCAATGCTTGAGTTGGAACTGGCAGTCACCCATTCGCAGCCGGGATTCCTCGGCTGCGGAGCTTCCGGCGTGCCGGGTGAAAACCGCCTCGAAGGCCTTCAATGCGTTCTCATACTGCTTCTGCTCGTAGTAGCACCAGCCGATGCGGAGTTGGGCATCCGGCGCGAACTTCGACGTGCCATGGGCGCGCAGGATGCTCTCGAATGTCTGTATCGCCTTCGCGTAGTCCTTCTTCGCGTGGTAGGCGGTTCCCAGCAGGTACCGGCACTCCGGGGCGGTTGCTGAAGCGGGGTGCTGGGCGATTACCCGTCCCAGGAAATCGACGGCCTCGTCATGCGCGCCCAGCTTGAGGTGGCACAGGCCGATGGAGTAGAGCGCGTACGCTGTCTCCTCCTCGCCGAGCTTCCGGCCCAACGCATCCGTATAGGCGAGGATCGCAGCGTCGTACTGGCCCAACTGATACAGGCTCTCGCCACGCCAGTAGCTTGCCCGGCCGGCATGCGGGGTCTCCTTGAAGGAGGCAAGTAGTCCTTCGTAGGCCGCCGCGGCTTTGGCGTATTCTCTTGCCTGGTACCACGAATCCCCCAGCCACAACCACGCGGGCTCTGCCTCCTCCGACGTCGGGAACCGCTTCGTCACCTGCTCGAAGTTCCCGGCCGCCTCCGTGTACTTCCCGAGGCGGAACCGGCATTCGCCTGCCCGGAACAGCGCCAGGGGCATATTGGCGTGATTGGGGTACTGCCGGATGAACAGCGCCAACTTCTCGGCCGCCATCTCGTACTGCGCCTGGCCGTACAGCCCCTCGGCAAAGGCGAAGTCCTTCTCAGCCTGCGCGGCCTGCTGCGCCACGGCGGGGCAACATGCTGTAAGGGTCAGCATCAGGCCGGCAATAGGGAGACGCAGGGCCGCGCGGGGAAGGACGTCTTTGGGGGTCATTGCTCCGAGATCCCTTCGGCGAACATGCTCTGTTGCGTACCATTCAGCGCATCAGTGCCGGCTCGGCCACCCACCGGCCGGCCGTTTGCATCGGGTTCCGGACACTACTAGTCTATGTAGTTCGACATACAAGCGCGTCGTCCTCCTCACAAGATTCACGATATTTCAGCGACGCGCTCGAATCATTCGTGTTCCATGCTTCCCGCATGACTGATCGTCACGTGTGGCCGTCTGCGGTGCTGAAACTGCGGGATCACGCATCCCGGCGAGAAGGCCCTCTCACTCCAGCCGGCGAAGTTTTCTCTTACTGAGCCATCGCCCTCAAGGCGCGAGAGAGGCCCGTCCGGCCGCGCGCGCAGGTGTATGACAACGTGCGATGCGCCA
The DNA here is from genome assembly GCA_029821745.1 of Candidatus Zipacnadia bacterium. Taxonomy (GTDB): domain Bacteria; phylum Armatimonadota; class Zipacnadia; order Zipacnadales; family JABUFB01; genus JALGSS01. Next base: position 3,526 of record JALGSS010000124.1, on the reverse strand, counting down.
GATGAGTTTTGGGAGGATCCGTGTGATGACGCGTACCATCATGATCGCTGCCGTTGTGTCGATGTGCGCCACCTTTGCCCACGCCTACGAGGTGCTGCACTGGCAGGGCCGCGCAGAGGACCTCATCACCAACGGGGGCTTCGAGACCCCGGGCGAAGAACTGTTCTTGGCCGCCGACTGGGTCGCGTATGTGGAGCATCGCGAGCCCGCCAAGGAGGCCCTCGTCGAGTACAGCGAGGACGCGCACTCAGGAGGGTACAGCGTGCGTCTGAAGGCTGCCGGCACCAATCTCGTCGGGCTGAACCGCCCCTACGAAGCGGGGGTCGATCCGGGCAGCATGATCCCCGTACTCCGCGGTTGGGCCGAGTTCTGGTACAAGGCGGTGTCATCCGAGACCGGCGAGAACCTGCGCGTCCACGTCATCGTCCTCCCCGCCGATGCCGGCAGAGAGCGAGGCCGGCGCAGCTTCACGATTCCCGCCGAACACATCGGCGACGACGAATGGCACAAGGGCGTGCTCCACTTCGACTTCAGCGGGACAAAAGACGCCGCCTACATCCAGCTTGCTCCGCGCATCAATGAGGGTGGCGCGCCCGGCGAGGGCGAGTTCCTGATCGACGACATCGCCGTGTACAAGGGCGGAGCATCCGTCGGCGTGGAGGTGGGTGGCTTCTCAAGGTCCCTTGCGCAGGTCGGCCAGTCCGTGAGACTCCGGGGGCGTATCCGCAATCTCACGGACGCACCTGCCGAGGGCTTGCTGACGACCGTGAAGCTGACCGGGGCGGCCGAAGTCACCACAGAGAGCGATGCCCCACTGCCCTTGCTCGAGCCAAATGAGGAGCGGACCGTCGAATGGGACGTCCGCATCACCGGTGTGGGGCCCATCACGGCACGCGTTTCCGTCGGGGGAGATGATTTCGGGCGGACCACATGGCCCGCCGTCATGACCGCCATCCGCACGGAGAGCGGGGGCGACGTCGCCCTCGAGACGGAGTCGGCGCGTATCCGATACATTGCCCAAACCGACACGTGGGGCATCCTCGCCGTGGACGCGAAGCCCGGCGATGCGGAGGAGTGGGAACAGGCGGGAGTCATGCCACTTCTCGGCTGGGCCGTGGTGGGAGAGGGTCGAGAGGTTCTTGCGTTCCCGGCCTCGAAGTCGGCAGCAGCGGCCTCGTACTGGACTTCCGAGGTCCACGACCGGCTCGGCAACTTGTGGGTCGCGAGCTTGTACGCCACACCTGGCGAGGCAGGACAGATCTGGCTGCAGAGCCGGCTGTCCGACGGCAACAGAACAGTCTACAATTTCGCATCTCCGTGGCTCCTGCTTGATCCGAAGGATGGGAAGACGGAAGCCTGCCTTCCCGGCCTGGAATACCTGACGGCGGATGAGGCCTCCAGCAACGAGCTTGATGGCCATCACCCCTTGAGCTTGCGCTGGGCGCCGCACCCCAACAAGGTCACGGTTCCGTTCATGTCCGTCAGTTTCGGCTGGGGCACGGCTGCCCTGGCCTGGAACCCACTCCAGAAGTGCGACGGGGTGATCGATCGTCCGCAGCCTGTGTTCGCGGTGCCCAATCGCCTCGGCGACCAGCCCCGCCACCTGCTGTCCCTGGCGGTGCCGGGCGGGATCGAGAACCGGGCTGAGAACATGCTGGAAGCCCACACCGGCTGCGGGGGCGAGGACGCCAAGCTCGACATCGTCTCGGAATTGGCCTTCGTACCGGGCGCGAACACCGACGCGGCCGTGGCCTGGTACCTGGACACACACAAACTGCCCCCCGATCCCCCGATGCCACGCAGCTTCGAGGACAGCCTGAGATTGAGCCTGGATAGCTCGGAAAGCCGCTGGGTCGAGGACGCCAGAGGGTGGTACTCCACCAGCGCCTGGGACCGTGGGGCCGGCCCGAGCTCGGTCCTCGCGCGCGTCCTGTGGATCGACAGCCTGCGGACAAAGGACGAGGCGAAACGTGACTTGTGGCGAAAGCGGGCCACGGTCTCAGCAGAGGCCCTCGGGGGGAGTGTTGGACTGGACACCGGGCTGCTCTTGGGCGACATCTGGAGTGCTGTCGAGACTGCGGCGGTCACGGCGCGCGGGGCCGCCGACGGCCAACTCCCCGAGGGCGGCTGGCCGTACGACGGCAGCGCCATCAAGCCCGAGTGGGACCTGGGCGAGAAGGGCAAGGCGGTCTCAGGCACGACCGCGAGGCACGCGCTCAGCCTCTTGCGCTTCGCCGCGGCCACTGGGGACGACACGGCGCTGCAGGCCGGACTGCGTGCCCTGGAGTTCTGCAATGAGCACGATCCAATACCACGAGGCGGGCAGACGTGGGAAGTCCCGCTCCATACCCCGGACATCATCGTGGCGGGGCAGGCGCTCATGGCCCACATTCTGGCCTACGAGATCACCGGCGAGGAGCAGTGGATCGACAAGGGCAGGCACTGGGCCTACGCGAGCATCCCGTTCATCTACCTGTGGAAGGCCCCCGAGCGCCCAATTATGCCCTACGCGACCATCCCCGTCATCGGCACCAGCGCGTGGACCAATCCCTGGTACGGGCGACCCGTCCAGTGGTGCGGGATCGTCATGATCGATCCGCTGCGCAGATTCGCTGAGTACGATGAGGCCGAGGACTGGGCGGCCATCGCGCGCAGGCTCACCATCGCGTCGATCCAGCAGCAGCTCGACGCCGACAAGCGCGTCTACCCGGACACCAAGGACACACCAGGGGAAGAGCTCTACTGGTCCTACCCTACGAAGGACATGGACCGTCGGATCGGGCTGTACTGCGACAACTACGCGCTCTACAACACGCGCGACTACTGCTGGGGCTACATGCTCTCGCCGAATAGCCACACGCCGCTCACGGAATGCATCATGAATGAGCTGGGGATCCAACCCCGTTCGCGAAGCACGATCCTGCGCACCGCCGACGGCCCCATCCACGTGACCGCGCCCGTACCGATCAAACAAGCCGCGTTCGCTGGGGGCGACGTCACCGTCAATCTGCGAAACCCGGATGCCTGGCCGGTGCGCGTCATGGTCTCCCTGGTGAGTAGCCCGGCCGAGGTTCTCGTCGACGGCAGAGAACTCGCGGAGGGCGAGGTGCTGCAGCAGGGAGTGGAGACGTGGGGCTACCACACCACGCGGGCGATCTGCGTGGTGCAGACCACGGGCTCGGCGATCACCCTCAAGGGGGTGTCAAACCGCGTGTCGCGGCCGATCGATACCTCCGGGATGACCGCGTGGGAGTTCGACGGCCCAGGCGAGGCGCAAGGGTTCGTGCCGGAGCACAACATCGGGCGCTTCTCAGTCAGCGATGGGCGGCTGAAGATCACAGTCTCCGGTGACGACCCGTGGTTCACCGTTCGCGGCCTGCGTCTGGAGGCCGCCAAGTTCCGCGCGGCCCGAGTGCGGATGAGTGCCACGGCGGAGGGCGACTCGTCTCTCGGAGTGTTCTTCTCTCGGGCCGGCGAGGGGAGCAGCGAGGAGCGCCACGTGAGCGTTCCTCTCACGTGTGACGGC
>JALGSS010000123.1 GCA_029821745.1 Candidatus Zipacnadia bacterium | reverse complement strand
ATGACCTACACCCTAAACCCTTCGTCTGGTGCCGGTGGCCCCGAAGCGAACAATCCCCGTGCCGTGGCACGGTCTTTCCGTTCGTTATGGGGTGCCGGGTCCCGGCCCGGTACATGTTCGGGAGAAGAGCCCGTTTTGTTGGCCCCAGGCGGTCGCGGTTGGGGACCACGCGGCCTACGTCGGCGACCGGATGAATCGGCGAATCGTGGCCGTGAAACTGACCTACGCGGCGGAGGCAACCTGTATCGTCCCGTAGGATCGCTTGGATGAGGCAGAATACGTGAGCACACGTGCATTCATGCCGGCCTTGCTGGTGACCGTGCTGTCGGGCATATCCGCCGCCGGCGACGTGGTGATCCTGGGTGAGGGGAGTTACTGGCGCGTGTTCATGGCGGCTAAGACACCGGCGGCGCGCGTCAGGGAGGGTGCGGCGCTGAAGTCCGGCAGCGGCAGCCTGGAGAATCTTGCCGAGAGGCTTTACGCGACGGCCGCCGAGGTAGCGGACACATTGCGCAAGTGACCTGAGAGGAAAACCGACCATGACCAGGAACTGGGTGTTGGGTGAGTTCATGATCCTGTGCGTCTGCTCGGCGGCGTACGCCGACGATGGTGCCAGGCTTTACCCCGCGGACATCGACTGGATCAATAACGCGACCCGGCACAAGAAGGCGACGGCCCAACGGGTCGTCGTGCGGTCCGATGTATCGCATATCACCAAGGCCGACAAGATCGCCCGGGCCACGCTGCACCTGATGCCCCTTGCCGGGCAGGCTGTCCAGAAACCGGTCGAGGTGTGTCCCGTTAACTCGGACTGGGGAGGGCTCAGCGCGGAGTTCCGCAAACACGAGCCGAGATGGGTCACCGCCAACGCCAACGGAACGCTGGGGCGGCTGATCTGGGAGCAGGCCGGGAAAGAGGGACCGGAGATCGGCATGGGCAAGCCGACCTTCGAGGCCAGGTTCCGATTGGGAGACGTGACGTGGCAGTGGGCCGCGTATCCGGTTCTGAAATGGGCCGCCCCTGGCGGCGATATTGGCCAACCCGTCGGGACGATTGAACCGGGTCCGGCGATGGCGCTGGACCTGACCGGGCTGGTCAAGTCGTGGACGAACGGCGACAAGGCGAACTTCGGGGTGATGCTGAGGTTCGCGGACGAAAGCCAGGAGCCGCTCCTGGACCTGCTTGGGGCGTATCTGGTGCTGGAGGGGAAGGGCGTTGCTGTTGACAGCACGCCACGGATCGAGAACCATCCCGACTGGCTGCCCAGGGGCTACCGGACCCAACACCCCCGCCTGTGCTATCCGGACGAGAAGTGGTTGGCCGCGGTCAGAGCGAACCCGTCGCTGCTTGAGTCTCGGTCGATCACACGAATGATGGGGAGCACGGAACGCCTGATCCTCAAGCAGAGACTCGCGCCTGCGGAGGAGCGACTGAAGCAGATTGCCGAGGCCGTGGGTCGGGGCAAACCGTTCAAGTTCGGCCGTTGGGTGGGGCTGGACAGATGGGCGCGCCTGTATGACTGGGCCTATGATCTGTTGAGCGAAGAGGACCGGGCCGTTCTGGCCCTGCGGCTCTACCGTCTGTGCAGGGCGTGCAAGCCGTTCTGGCCGGCCAACAAACCGCGCGGAGGGGATGACCTATGGCCTCCCCTGGCCGTCTACCCGGACATTCCTGGCGCGCGGAAGTACGTTCTTCGGATGAAACTCCATTGGGTCGAGACGATCCTGCCGCGCACTCACGTGGTGCTCGGAGATCACGGCGGCTACTGGACGGAGTGCGCCGGGCCCTACTTGAGCAAGACGGACAGTGCACTGTGCCAGGTCCTGACGGCATGGCCCAGCGCGACGGGAGAGGACCTGCTCAAGAAGAACCCGTGGCTGGAATACCCCATCTACACGAGGTACTACGGGGTCCGGCCCGATGGGCTGAGCATCAGGTTCAGCCTGTCGAACACCCACTACCGCGTGCCGCGAGTCCTTGGCGGCGTGGCAAGGATGGCCACTCAGCACTATGGCAACCCGTACGGGCCGGGCGCGCGCGATGGCATCACGCCCTCGGCCAGGCCGTGGGGGCCGCCGCTGCCCAAGGACTTCCCCGAGAAGGGGCACCAGACGCTTCCGCTGGTCTACCGCGCGGACGGAGAGGGCATTATCACCATGATGAGCGATTGGAGCGAAGACGCCACGTTCATCTGGTTCAAGTGCGGGATCACGGGGCGGCAGCACAACCGGTTGGACACCGGTCACTTCGTCATCTACAAGCGTGCGCCGCTGACCGTTACGTCCGGGTGCTACTCGGCCGCGCGCGGCCCATCGGGCCGGCACGGATGCTACCACCAACTGGCCATCTCCAGCAATCTGGTCACGGTGACGGATCCCAATGAGAAGCCCTTCAAGATTGGCTGGATGCTGCAGGATCAGCCGCTGCCCAATGACGGCGGACAGCGGTGGACAGCGGGGAAGTTCGCCTCCGGCACACCGTGGAGCGCAGCCCAGTTTGAGAAACTGGGCGTTCACAGGACGAGCAAGGTGCTGGCATTTCAGCCGGGCAAGGAGTTCACCTATGTCTGCGGCGATCTGACCCCTGCCTACACCGACAGGCACAGCGGAACGGACCGCACCGGAGCCCGAAGCAAACGGGTCCGGAGATTCCTTCGGACGCTGCTCTTTCTGCCGCCGAACCATCTTGTGCTGTTCGACCAGGTGGAGAGTTTCAACAAGGACTTCGTCAAGCGGTGGATACTGCACACCGTCAATCCGCCCAAGATCGACGGCGCCACGACGGTGGTCGAGCACGCTAATCTGATATTCCGAAGTTGGCGGTATCCGAATTGGTCCTGGGACAGGAATCTCAAACACGCCGTGCGCGCGTCAGAGGACCACCCATTCTTCAGGGAACATCCGGACTGCAAGTGGGTGAAATCCAGCCAGCCACAGTTATACCAGTACGACGGGGTGATGGTCGTGCACACGCTGCTCCCGGAAAAGGCCCGTCTCACGACGATCGGCGGACCGGGAAAGGAATTCTGGGTGGACGGCCAGAATTACGGCACTCCCACCAAGACCAAGCCGACGGGACAGACGCAGGCAAACCCCTTCAGACCCAAGCCGCACGAGATTACGGGAGAAGCGGGCTCCTGGCGGGTAGAGGTGCGGCCTGCCACGGCGCGGGAAAACGATCTTTTCCTGCACGTGTTTCAGGTCGGCGTCAAGAGCAAGGACCCCAAGCCCACGGCCGCGAACCTGATCGAGGCGGAGGGCCGCACCGGCGTCGAGGTGGACCTTGGCGACGGCCGGAAAGCGACGGTCGCCTTCAAGCCCGGCGTCGGCGGGCACGTCAGAATCGAGCGGGCCGGCCAGGTGCTGGTCGATCAGGACCTGGCCGAGAAGGTCCTGCCCAACCTGCCGATCGAAAAATAACCGAAGCGGCGGGAGCCCCCCGGCCTGGCGCCGTTGCGCGTGCAGACTCCAATGAAGCCGCGGCTCGTGGACGACGCGAGCAACGACGGGGGCACGATCGAGGCCTTGCTCTTGCGGGAAAAGCGGGCTGTATCCAGGCTGGCCAACCGGACGCACCCGGACCTGGTCATCCAAGCCGGTACGCATTCCTCGTGGCCAGGTTGGAACCGTCCTTCCTCCTCGCTTCAGTCGATGCCACAAGTCGTCTCGGCGGTGTAACCGAGTTTCACGCGGACGATGCGGCGGCTGAGGAGGTCGCCGATGTAGGCCGCGCGATCGGAGACGCCGACCGCGGCGGGCCACGTCAGCGGCACGTCTCGCGTAGGTGCCTGACGCGCAGGTCCGACACCGGTCGGCCCCGGGGTCACGGCTGAAGGGGAATCCTGGTTTCCATAGCGGCCGAAGAAGCAGATCTCGTTGCCGTTGGTGTCCAGGACCACCACCCGGAACCGGGCGGCGTCCGGTGCGAACGTCCGCCCGTAGCCGTCCACGTCGAAGCGCATCCCTTCGCAACTGCACCCGCTGAAAGCGTAATGCTTGTAGGTGCCGCCCTTGTACGCCGGAATCGGACCGACGCCGAAGTACTGCCACAGGTCGCCCTTGATCCCCACCGGCGCGTCGTAGGCCAGCAGACCCTTGCGCCCCTCGACCTTGGGCCCCACGCCCGCGCCGCCGCCGGGGGAGAACTTCAGGATGCTGCCGTACATGATGGCGTAATGATTGTCCACTTGGTAGGACCTCTTCTTGGCGGTGTCCACCTTTCCGCGGAACGCCGGCGGCACGACCTGGCCGGCGGGCTTGACCGGGTCCCCCACGTAGAGGTTGCCGGCCGGATCGATCCGCAGCGAGACGGCCCCCTGGCTCAGCGAGCCCACCAGGTTCTCCTTGCGCAGCCTCCCGTCCGGCCCCCACACGGAGATGCCGTAGCGCTGGTGCACCTGCGAGAGGTTCTCGTGCAGGATATACATGCTCCCGTCGTGACGCACGGCCAGGCCGCGACCCATGATGTGATTCGAGTATCTGTGTCCCGGAATCGGATCGCTGATGTTCGTATCACGGCCAGGGAAGGGCGCCGGCTTCAGGTCCCGATCATATCGATAGATGCGCTTTACGATGCCGTTAACAACATACACGTAGCCGTCGTGGCCGAGCGCGAAGTGCGAACCTATGGTCGGCCCGCGGAGAGACTTCAGAATCTTGCCGTCAACCCCGTTGATCTTGACAAAACGCCCGCCGCGGTCGGCCACACCGGCGCCCTGGTGGAAGTAGACCTCCTCGCGTTTCCGGTCCACCTGGATTTCCCGGCAGGCCCTGAAACCGTGTCCCCTGCCCTGCTCCACCGGCGCGCTCAGTTTGCCGCCGGTCTCGACGAAGCGGTATATCTGGAAGGCCTCCCAGGCGGTGGAGGAGCCCACCCAGAGGACCGGCTCCTTGGCCGAGGCGTCCAGCGCGAAGACCGGATAGGAGTCCAGCCTCTTCTTGCCCCTGAGCGCCCGCATCATGCGCGGAATTTCCCGGCTATAGACCGGCGCCGGGTCCTTCCGGCTGCTGAACTTGACGATGTGCCCCGGCGGGTCGCCCTTGGCCAGAACGTAGATCGCCCCGCTCTTCCTGTGGACCCCCAGCATGTAGGGATCTTCGACGGGCAGGTCGTTGAGGAACTCTCCCTGGGGGCTGAAGACCGCCACGCGGTTGTTGCCGCGGTCGGCCACGTAGATGTTGCCGAGTCTGTCCACGGCGACGCCCTGCGGCGAGTTCAGGCCCGCCGCACCCGTGCCGGCCTCCTCGGGCTTGCCGATGAACGGGGTCACCACCTTCTCGCCCCACTTGGCGCGATAGACGGCGTGCTTCCAGCGGACCGGCTTCCACTCCTTCTGCGAAGCCACTCCGGATACGTAGAGAGTTTCCTCGTCAGGCGCCGCTGCCAGACAGGCGAAGCCGGTCATGTCCTTGACGCCCAGCGCGGGACCGAAGGCCCCGCTCTCCGGTATGCCTCCGTCCCTGGCGTCCACGGCCACCAGCACCGCCCCCTTGCCGCGCACCTTCATGACCAGGACGAAGCGGCCGTCGGGGGTGACCGCCGGGTGCTGGTGCGCCGGCTGCTCGGCGAAAGGGTAGAGGGTCTTCAGGTGGTTGGCGTGGATCCAGGGATGGCGGCCATTCTCGCCGAGGTCCAGGATCCCGAACTCCTTGACCCTCTCCGGAAAGCAGCCGGCCCGGTAGGGCATGATGGTCCGCCGGTACACGCCGTTCCGGTCGAAGACGTTGCACACTGTCGAACCGAAGCCAAGGTGCAGGTGGTGTCCCAGGTTGAGGACGAAGAGTTCGCCGTCCGGACCGACGGCCAATCCGCGCATCACGCCAAGCGTGTTGGGGTCGTAGCCGAGTATCCGGTCGAACTCCGGCTTGAGGCCAAGGCCGATCTTGACCTTGAAACCCGACACATCGGCGCCGACCGGGTTGCCGGCGTCGTCCCGTCCGTCCCACATCAAGGACTGCGACAGCGACTTCTTCTGCAGAGGAGCAGGGGCGTTTTCCCCAAGGACGCCGGCAGCCAGGTGACGGATGATCGCTCCTTCGGCATCCAGAATCGACACGGCCACGTCGGTGGGCTGATCGACGGCGAAGGTGATCCGGACGCCCTTGCCGTCGCGCGCAACTGTCGGCCGGCGCGCGAACTCCGGCCCGTCGCCGGCGGCGGGGACCGCCGCGGCAGAGAGACACATCACCATCAACAGCGCCAACTCAACACGTTTCATAGCCGTTCCCTCTCGGCGCCCCAGTGCGGCGCAAGGCGGATCGCTCATTGAATGAGACACGTTCGTTCAACGGCGCAGCCAAGCCTGATGCGGACAATGCGGCGTGCGCACGAGGCGGAATCCGTGACGTAAAGGTAGTCGCCCCCAACGTGGGCGAGCATGGGGTACTCGAAAGGTATCTCGGGACCGGGCAGGTTCGCCCTGCCGCCCTCGTCGGTCGCCTGACCGTGAGCCTTCGGTGGACAAAACGGGCTTCCCCGTGTCGTCCGTCATGTCCCACTCGATCGTTTGCGAAAGTCCGGACTTGAGCGGCGCCGGCGGCGGCTTCGCCCCGCCCAGCATCCCCGCGGCGAGATGGCGAACGATCTTGCCCTGGGCGTCAAGAACGGCGACTGCCACGTCCGTCGGCGCCGAGACGGCGAAGGCGATGTCCACCTTTCCGGCGACCGACCTCGTCGCCTGGGGCTTTCCCGTGAACGCCGGCCCGCCCGGTTTGTCAACACTCAGCGCTGTCTCTTCATTCAAGCCTGCCAACCAGGGGGACAGAAGGAGACACAGTGCAGGGACCGACAGCGTCATGCTCTACCTCCGGTGCATCACCTGCTGGGGTTCAGTCCACGTCTTGCCGTCTTCGGTGCGGGACCAGTAGAGGTGCCGGTCCTTCGGCACCCAGACGCAGGCCAGGCCGGTCGGGCCGTAGGGGACCAGCGCCGGGCCTCCGCCAAGGCGGATGGGCTGCCGGTGCAGCAGTTCCGTGCCGGCGGGGGTGCGCCACGTCTGGCCGTCATCGTCGGAGACCTTCAGTCGCAAGCGCGTTCCCTCACGGCGCGACAGGTGGTCCCACGCCGCCCACATGGCCCCGTTCGAGAGCCGGAGGAGGGCGAACCGCTCCGGGCAGTGGCGGACGTCCACGTCGACCAGAGCGAAAGGGCTCACCGTCCAGGTCCTTCCCGTGAACGCAACGCGATGGAAGTAAATGTCCGAGGGGTTCTTGCCGCCGGCACACATGAGGATGAAGATGCCCATGAGTCCGCCGTGGTCATCCACGTAGAGGTGTCGCGTGTTCTGGTGGCCCCAACCCATCGTCGTGGCCTTCGGCCCGTCATCCAGGCCTTTCCACGTGACGCCCCCGTCGGAGGTGAAAAGCGCGGCACTGCCTCGGCCGAGCGATCCCTCGAGAACCATGAACCGATTGTCAAAGGCAGCCAGACTGTGGAGGTTCTGCGAGAAGCGAGTGTAGGACAAGCGGACCTTCGAGACATCGATGAGAGTCGCCCCGATCGGACGGATGCGGGAGGTCTCGGGCGCTCCGTTGATGGTAACCGGTCTGGGGGTCGCGGGCCCGGGCTCCTTGAACGGTTCGCGCCACGGGCTCCTGTCCTCGAGGACCGGCCACTCGCCTCGGGCGTTTCCCTTGACAAGCCGGATGTTGTCCAACAACACGTCGGTCGGGCCGCCGATCTTGTCGAGGAGGACGTAGATGTTAGCCATCCTGGTCGTGTCCAGTTGGCCGTCCCTGGCCGCACGAGCCAGATCGAACGAGACGGTCACCCACTCACCGGCTGGGACGGCAAACGCCCGGTCCAGCGGCGGCTCGATCCCGTCGTCCTCCAGGAGCACCGCGAGAGTCACATCAGTCTGAGTGGATTTCACGTCGATGGCCAGCCGATCGTAGGCCAACCAGTCCCTCGGGAAGACGGTCCGGAAGAACTCGAAGGTCTTGAACACGTGGCCGCTTCGGTAGTGGACGGGGTCGCGTCTTCGGGGGTGGAGAACGTGCGGCTTGGCCGTGAGTCGCCCCCAGTTGGCCCAGAAGTCGGCCGCTCGCGTGCAGGATCGGACCAGGGCGTGCTGCCCCTCGGTCGCGTCGCCGCGCCGAGCCGTGTACCATAGACCATACGACAGGCGGAACTGGAAGCCTTCGCCGGACTCAAGTTCCTTGAAGCCCCAGTGCCGGGCCACCTTCCGGTCGGCCCAGGCTTTCATCTCGGCCGCTTCGAAACCAAGGAGGCGCATTTCAGCCGCTTCGTCAGCAAAGGCCGGTCTCGCGGCGGCCCCGAGCGCCAGCAGGCCCGCGGCCACGATCACCGACCCCGGCCAGGTTGATCTGATCAACCCCATGGTGCGGACCTCCACCGCGGCGAGGCAGCGTATCTGCCGCTTGTCCCTACCGAAAACTCCGTCCGGGTTGGTATCATTGAACTCACGTCGATTCTGGTCAACCCATTTGTCTGCCGGCAGTATCGCCCATCCCACGATCAAGGAGGACCAAGGATGGGCGTGTTGACCGCGATATCGGCGTTTCTTCGAGTGCTGCTCGGGAGTCGGGCTGGTTACGCCCACCTGGTACCGGTTCCTACCACCTTGGCGGGATCAAGAACGCGTTCTTGGGTCATCAGGAGGGGTGGGAGGCGAAGCCCTCAACCTAGCGGGAGCCCGACCGCCGAACCTGGGGAACGGTCGATGGAGGAGCATTTTCTCAGCCGCCACAATCGACAGTCTGAACACGAGGGACAGGCCTTCAGTCTATCTCCGGGTCGTCAGCCCGGAGACCGCCCTTCAGATTCGCGTAGATGCGGCGCATCAGCAGCGCGGTCGAGACATCCGGAACGTTCCACAGGCTCATCACCAGCGACGGCGTTCCCGAGAAGAAGAAGGCACAACGCGAAGCGCGACGCTTCGGGGGAGGGAAGGACCCGGGAGAAGGCGCTCGTGTCATCGACCCGTCGAACATGCCCTCGGCCGACGCAGGGCAAGACGTACGAGCCGAGAATCGGAAGGAGACAAAGAATGGCCGGCAGCGGGTTGTCCCGAAGGCTCCACGCCTTCTGGTCGGCTCAGGCCTCAGCGGGCCATGTGGCTTCGAGATCGCCACGTAGCCCACCCGAAGGCAAGGGGCCATGGTGGTCCGATCAAGGCGGCCGAGCGGTAGCCGATGAGAACTCGCGTGCTCCGTACTTGATGCCGCGCGACGAAGTGATTAGGGTGTGTATCAGCGGGCGTCCCACGGATTCGCCCAAACAGCGAGGGCGGGCGGTGACCTGGACCGAGTGACCAGCAGGGAGTGGGCCTAGCGAAAACCGGCTCCTCTCCGAAAAGTGTACCGCTCCCGTCGCTGTGGCACCGCGACCGGAACTCGTCTGGATTTATCGCTTCACGGCCAACGGCACGGTGGGTATGCTGCGGGCGCCGCC
>JALGSS010001073.1 GCA_029821745.1 Candidatus Zipacnadia bacterium | reverse complement strand
CATCTCATAGGCATCCGCATTGCCCTGGTCATTGAGCGCATACGTCACCCTCAACTCCAGCGGCCCGTCGTTGACGCTCATGAACTCGGGGCTGTGAACCCGAAGCCCGTAATGCCGGGCCACGCGGGATCCTTGCGGATGCCACGTTTCCTCAGCCTGTCGGGCAGCGTGACATCAGGCGTCGCCTCATCGGCGAGAAGAACCTGCACGCCCTCCCGATACGGCTCGGAATCCATCTCCTCAGCAAATCTGCAGATGCACAGGCTGATAACGGCTCGGAATCCATCTCCTCAGCAAATCTGCAGATGCACAGGCTGATAGCCACTACGAGCGACGCGATTCTCGTCATCAGTCGTCCCCCTCGTGTTGCTGCTGGTCGGCGATTTCCCGCGCTACATCGAAGGCGGTCTTGCCCGTCTCCGGAAACACGTACGGCTCAACCGGGTCATCCCCAAGCGGCGTGATGCGCTTGACGTCGGAGCCGTCGAGGTTGCAGGTGTAGATGTACCAGCCGGTGCCATGCTCAGGATCGCCGGAATCCCTGTACCCGCTGAAGGCCAGCTTCTTGCCGTCGGGGCTGACCGCCGGGTCGCCTAGCTTCAGCGCTGGCTGGTCGGCGGGCAGGTCCGGGTCTCTGAGAGGCGGCAGGTTCAGGGGCTCCTTCGTTTTGGCCTCGGGGTCGACGATATCAAGCCCATCGGCATGCGCGAGGAGGAGCTTGCCGTCCGGGAACATGGTCATGCGGAAGATGTGCGGGAATCCAGCAACGACTCCCTGGGGTGGGTCGTTCTCCCAGTAGGGCTCGTCCGGCGACACCCGGTACAGCGCCCACGCGTTGCCCTTTTCCGCCATTCCCAATGCACGGTGAGCGAAGTAGACCACTTGGCCGTCGTGGGAGAACAGGGGGGAGTAGTCTGGGCCGTCTCGTCGCACGATCCGCGCCTGATTGCGCATCTTCAGGTCCGAAACCGAGAAGTCGGCATGGAACACGTCCAGATCTCCGTGGCGCCTATATGCCTCGAAGCATATGGTTCGCCCCCCGGGGCCGAATGCCGCGGGACCGACCGGGCGATCGCGTGGATCGATGCGCCGCCAGCGACCGGTCTGGAGGTCAAGCGCGTACGTGCCCTCGCGGTTGGCGAACGCTAGCAAACGGTCGGTGCCAACGGAAGTCGACAGCCATCTCGCCGGAACGGACCATGCCATCTCCACCATCGCTGGAATACCGGTCGCCAGATCGACGACAGCCACCCCCGCAGCCCGCTCTCGCCACGCTGGCCTGCCTTGCCGAGGGCGGGACGTGAGAAAGGCGAGCCGGTCAACGCCCAGCCAGGACGGGGCCGCGTCCTCCACGGGCCGGGCCGGCACCGTCAACTCCCTCTCGGAGTGCTCCATCGCGACAACCCACTGTCTGATCTGGCGCTCGGACATCTCTGACGTGTCTATGCGCTGCGGTTCGCCACTGACGGCGTCCAGCCACACTGTTGCCGCTCTGCCAGTGGCAGTCGTCCCCTTCTCCGGCGGGGCGTCCCAGAACACGGCTGCCCAGATGAGTGGCTCTTGCCCCTGCATCCCGGCCAACGCGCAGTCTGCCGTCAGCAGTTCCGCCCCTTCCCACTCTGTGCCCTTCCGCGCGACGAGAACGGCACGCGCTTTCTGTTGAGCGACCTCTCTCGTCATGATCTGGTCCAGTTTGGCGAGAACGGCGGAATCAGGACGGCGGTAACCGACCATGTCGATACGTCCATTGCTCACGTTCACGCCGATTGTGAGCCCCTCGCCCACGGACACTCCCTCTCGTTGAGCATCGAGACCGAAATGTACGCTACCATGCTCGAGCGCCGCGCTCTCGATCAGCCGTACTTTCACCTGTCTGGGGGCATCCCAGAGGCCTGGGTACCGCTCGTGAGCGAAGCTGAGCGCTGTAGCCTGCAGTTCCGCCAGAGGCAGGACTGCCACGCCGTAGGCTCCCGGGGTGGGCGTAAGACCCAGGAACTCGAGCCTGCCGGACACCGTGTCGTACGATAGCGATCCCTCCGAGTAGTCGCCTTGGCATCG
>JALGSS010000122.1 GCA_029821745.1 Candidatus Zipacnadia bacterium | reverse complement strand
TACGTCCACACGCGCCGGCCGTCGTCGATCTTGTTCGCGAACAGGTTCTCGCCGCACACATTCTGGGTGTCCCGGCCCGACTTCCCGTCGAACCAGTACTTCGGTGCTCGATACTCCGTTTCGAAGTTCCCGCGTCGCACCGCGCTGCCAAAGAGCAGGTCCCCCGCGGTGGCGACATACGCCCAGAAGCTCTCCGCGCCCGGGCGGCCCTCGTCCACGTCGTAGCTGAAGCGCCGCTCGCCGCCGGCCGCGTCGAACTGCCAGCATCGGTCGCGCATTGCTACGAACACCGAGGCGTCGTTCGCACATGCGTTGCCTGTGTTGCGGGGGATGTTGTTCCGCAGCAAGCCCGGGAGCTCCACCGACCAGATGATCGTCCCATTGTAGGCGTCCTGGGCGATGATTCGGTCGTTGCCCAGAGTGAACAGCCGCCCCGCCGTGGAGAGTGGCCCCTGCTTGCGGGCGAGACGGTCCACCATCGCGTTGGGCCCCGGCAGACCGAACCATTGGACTTCCAGCGTCTCCCCGGCTTTGCCGTACACGCGCTCATCGTGGCTGTTGGCGCTCTGCCCGGCGTCCCCGTATGCGTGGGTCCAGTTCCCCGCGCCGGGAAGCGGTCTCGAGCGCTGCAGTACCGCCCACAGACCCTCCGCGCTCTGCTGGATTCTCACATCCCGTGCGAGGTCGAGACCCGGCGTCTCGGGTAGACCGTCGGCGGGCGTACCCTCGGGGTTCTCGGGCACGGACGCTCGCGCCCAGGCATCGAAGTCGTCGCGCGTCAAGGGGGCGTCGAGCGTGCTCAGTGTCCCGAGGAACGCCTTGCCTCCCTGGGGTCGCAGCTTGGCGAAGACTTCGGCAGCAGTGCCCGGAAGCGTCCCGGTGGTCAAGGCCTCGCCGGACACGATCAGGTTCGCGCACAGATTCGGGAAGGGCAGGTCGTCCAGCGATTCCACGTGGCGTAGCGTTACCCGAGTCCCGTAGTCTCCCGCCGCCAGGAGACGCGCGCGTCCTCGCTTCACCGCGTCTGCATCCGTGGACACGCCAACGACCTGCAGTTTCGAGCGCCGGGCGATCGCGTACGCCAGCCGCCCGTCTCCGCACCCGTAGTCGATGCAGTAGCCCCGGTCGATTCCCGATTCCCGCAGAATGTGCGCGGCCGCTCCCGCATACCGCGCCGACAGCCTATCTTTCGGATAGGGGTGTCGCCCGCGCTGGACCGGCGGCATGGTGTAGTCGAACTGGGTATCCAGCAGGAACTCTTCAGTGGTCTCCTCACCGTTCGGGGTTCTCACCCACATCGTGTACGTGTACACCGTGTTGCGCCTCAAGCCACTGACCCGCACTGCATGGTCCCGCGTCTCCCGGCTGCTGCCCAGGCGTCGAGAGGGCCGGCCGCTTTCCGCGATCTCAAGAATCGAGGGCATCGGCTCCTCGGTCGACCAGTGGATGGTCGCCGCGTTCTGGTCCTCGAAGGTTGCCCACGGGCCATCGATCAGGACCGGCTCCAGCAGTTGGGCGACGACCGGGATCTGCGGCGCCTTGGCGAAGGCCCCGCGCGTCCGCTCGAAGCGCGTCCCCACCTGTTCAGGCGTCAGCGCCGCGTCGTAGATGCGCACCCGGGCGATCCCGCCGTCCATGGCGAAGGACTCGTCGTCATCCTTGTAGGCGCCGATCACGAGCTGGGCATCGGAGTAGCTGATCGGCCCCGACTGCGCCGTCGATGTCGCCGCCAGGCGCCCGTTCACATATACCTTGAGCTCTTTCCCATCGTAGGTCCCCACGAGATGCGCCCACTTGTACAGTTCGACGGGGCGGTCAGCCTTCAGATACGTGAGGGTGCCGTCTCCATCGTCCGCGCCCTCGCTGGACAGCGCGAAGGAGAAGCGGTCCTCGTAGTTGCCCAGCACCCAACCCTTCTCGAAGCTCCCGTTGTCCTGGACGTAGCCCACGTAGCCCCCCCAGCGTTGGGTCTCGCGCAGAGCCACCCAGGCCTCCACCGTGATGGCCGATTCGGGCAAGTTGACGCGGGCGCCCTTCGGCACCGCAGTCACGTAGTCGTCGCCGCTCAGGCTCAAGTAGGCGGGATCGGCGGACAGCACCGCCGTCTGCGACAGCGTGCCGTCCAGGCCTCCGAGCGATGCCTTGACTTGGTTCCCCGTCACGGAGCGCTTGTCGAACTGCCACTCATACTTCGGTGCTGGAGCCCCGATTGCCGCCGTGACCCCCAGCGCCAGTAGCAGCACGATTGCCACATACGCATTGGTGCTTGCTTGTCTCATATCGGTGACCTCGCCACGTGATGCATTCTGTGTTGTCGACTGCGTGCTGCGCACTATCTCTGCGGTCCGGCATTCCCCGAGCGATCCACCGCGACCACGACATACGCGGGTGCTTGCGGATCCGGATTCTCGTCAACGAAGTGGGTTGCCACCGTCGACCCGATCTGATTGGCTACAATGAGCTCGACGTCCGGTCCCGCTCCTCGGTAGACCCGGTAGTAGCACAGGTCCGTCGCGGGGCCGGCCTCCCACTGCACGCGCATCTTACCATCGTCGGTGCGTGTTGCGGCCACTCCCTGAACGCTGCCTGGCGGCTCATTGTCGTACGCTGTCGTATACACGGTCAGGGTCATTGTTCCCACACGGTCGGTCAGTCGGCCCTCGCGCATGGATACCGTTGCCGATGGCTCCTGCATGTCGCCGAAGGGATGGAAGGGCACATCTGCGGGGTCGTACACGTACTTGCGGAAGTCTGCGTTGAGCCCGGAGTCGACAAGATCAACACTGAACGGGACCTCGCCCTCGTAGCGGCTCAGGACCACGATGGACCATGTGTCACTCTCGTGGTGCTGGACCGCGGCCACCCTCACGTACGGGTCGTCGCAGTCCACTTTGAACACGGTCGACGGGCCCCGGAAGAACCGCGTGAGCAGCCCGTACCCGTAGTAGTGGGCGCGCGTCGAGTAGTCCTCGCCGCTGCGCCGGAACATCCCCCACTTGTTCATGTAGGTCTTGCTGTAGTCCGGGAAGTCCATGAAGGTCCAGTTGCACAGGCTGTAGACGCCCGCGTTGAGGCCGGCGATCACCGCGTCGGCAAGCTGCAGGGCCACCAGGGGCTCTCGCGGCGTCTCGAAGTAGACGCAGCGATCCTGCTTCTGGCCGTCGACGACGCGGCCGTCCTGCTTGCAGCCGAACTCGCCGAGAATGAAGTCCTTGCCCTTGGCGCGCGCAAGGCCCACTCCCCATTTCAGCTTCTCCAGGAACCACGGGTAGAAGCGCTCATCCTCGGGCGGCGCATTGTTGAAGTAGTCGTGGCCGCCGTAGACGCCCGTGATCTCGTCCATGTGTTTGGTGGCCCACTCAATCGTGTGCCATCGCTGGACAGGCGCGGCATCCGTGGCCAGCAGCTTGACATCGAGACCCCGCGCCTGGATCTCGTCGTACAGGCACTGGTGATAGTCCTTGAACTTCGGCAGCTTGCCGCCCAGCTTGCCCCAGCTACCCAGCGACAGCTCATTGGTCACGCAGTAGTACTTGACGTTCGTGGCGCCCTTCGTCCGGACGAGGTACTCCAGGTTGTCGACAACCTGTTTGGCGTAGGCGACTCGCTCCTCGCCCTCCTCGGTATCCTTCGGGCCCCACGTAGTCATGTAGACCTCGGTGCCCGTGTCCCGCTTCATCCGCAGCAGGTGGGAGGCCGTCTCGTCCCATTGGGCCTTGTCCCAGTCGTACC
The DNA here is from genome assembly GCA_029821745.1 of Candidatus Zipacnadia bacterium. Classification (GTDB taxonomy): domain Bacteria; phylum Armatimonadota; class Zipacnadia; order Zipacnadales; family JABUFB01; genus JALGSS01. The sequence goes on along the minus strand of JALGSS010000122.1, from coordinate 5,894 downwards.
GGTCATTGAGTCGCGCGAAGGAGGGGTTGATTTCGCGCCACCGCTTCGCGACCACGGTCTCCAGCACGGTCTGGCTGGTGGGGAACTGATGGTGGAACACGTGGAACCCGACGCCCCCGAAGCGCGGGTTGACGATTGTGTCGGTGTGGATCGTGATCTGACGCTCGGCGGCGCCGAGGTCCGGCCACGGCTCAAGCTCCCCCGTCTTCTCGAGGCGCACGTCGTCAAACCACGCGGTGCCGAGGGCATGCAGGATCAGGTCCACCTGGCCTGAAACCGCGCCCTCGGGCGCCTTGCCCTCTATGACGAGCTGTTCCCAGCCTGCGCGGCCAACATCCAGCCCTATCTTGGAGTGGAAGATGCCGGCGCGCTTGCCGCCTGCGTCGAGAAACTGCAGCGCGGCGTATGCCCCGGTAGACTCCGTGATGCCCTCGGCCCGGATCCAGAGCGTGACACGGAACTCATCGCCGGGCTTCACCGGCTGGAAGCTCCGGTTCAGTTGCTGGTAGCTCAACTGCGTGCCGGGGGCGACTGTAATCCGAGCGCAGGCCTTCCCGGAATGAGGGCCGGCTGTGTCGACAGCGAACTCGGCCTCACCGTGCTGATTCCAGTCGCCAAGCCCGTCATTGAAGCTCGCCTCGAAAATCACGGGCGCTTCCTCCGTTTCGGCGATCTGGCACTGGCCCTCGGTCATCAAGCCTGCGCAGGCGCCAAGCAAGAGCATCAGTGCGGGGACGAGATATCGTGGGTTGCGCACGGACCTTCACTCCTTTGCCGTGGGAACGTCGGCGTAGGTGACGCTTTGTAGTTAGCCTCGGCGGCCAGAATCTCCTCCAGACGCGCAGCGTCCCACGGTCCCTGGGGCTGGGAGCGCTCTTGCCCAAACTCGCGCACAGCTTCTATACTCCCGGCTAGCAGACAGCCGGCATGACGGCCGCCATGAGGGCTGTCGTCCAGGAAGCCCCGGGAGGCCCACCGTGTCCATCCGCGCCGCCGTGATCCCGACCCCCGATCAGCCCGTCGAGATTCGCCAGTTCCCCGAGCCTGGCCTGGAGCCCGGCGCAGCTCTCATGCGCGTCGAGTACTCGGAGGTCTGCGGAACCGACGTCCATCTCCTCCACGGGCAGCTCCCCGGCGCTCCGTATCCGCTGATTCCCGGGCATATCAACGTCGGCGTGCTCGACGCGGTGAACGGTCCCGTGGCCGATGCCTTCGGCGACCCGGTGTCCCCGGGCGATCTGGTCACTTTCCTTGATGTCCACGAGACCTGCAACAACTGCTGGTTCTGCCTGGTCGCGAAGGCCACGACGCGATGCCCCCACCGGCGCGTCTACGGCATCACTTACGGGGCGGATGAAGGGCTGCTCGGGGGCTGGAGCGAGAAGGTCTACCTCAAGCCCGGGGTGAAGATCATGCGGCTGCCCGACGGTCTGTCGCCGGAGCTTGCGATTGCCGGCGGGTGCGCACTGCCCACCGCATTCCACGGAGTCCAGCGGGGACAAGTGGGATTGGGCGATCATGTGGTGGTCCAAGGCTCGGGGCCGGTGGGATTGATGGCCTGCGCGCTGTCCCGGCTCTCGGGAGCTCAGCAGGTGATTGTCATCGGCGCTCCGCAGTTGCGCCTGGATATTGCTCGGAAACTCGGGGCAGATCATGTGTTGAGTATCGAGGAGACCACGACGCAGGAGCGCCTGGAAGCGGTGCGCGGTCTGACGGGCGGCAGAGGCGCCGACGTGACCATCGAGGCCACCGGCAACCCGAACGCAATCCCGGAAGGCATGCAGTTGACCCGTGACGCAGGAGTCTACGTGGTAGTGGGGCAATACACCGATGCCGGGCCTGTCGAACTCAACCCGCACCATGATCTGAACCGCAAGCACCTGGACGTGCGGGCTACCTGGGGGATCGACTTCTCCCATATGTACAAGTCGCTGCACACTCTCGCCCGGTTCCGAGACGCCCTCCCGTGGGCCGAGGTGATCAGCCGCTTCTTCGCTCTGGAGGAGGCCAACGAGGCCCTCGTCGGCGTCGAGTCCGGCCGAGTCGTCAAAGCTGTGCTCTGTCCGAACCGGTGATGCCGGCCCATTGACGCCATCCGGCACCTGGGCAATTACCCATGAGGGGTGAAGCCGAAATGCTGACGCGATCCCTGTCGATGCTTTCTGTGCTCCTGATCCTGACCTTTGCCGGACCTGCCGCGCCCGCGACATACCACGTCTCTTGCGAAGACCCCGGCGCGTCAGACGACAACCCCGGCTCTGAGGACCAACCGTTCAGCACCATCTCCGCCGCGGTGAAGTCCCTGGAGCCCGGCGACCGGGTGATCATCCATGCGGGCGTATACCGCGAGCAGGTGGAGTTCGAGGCCTCCGGGGAGGACTGGACGGCTCCCGTAGTGATCATGTCCGCTCCCGGCGAGGAAGTCTCGATAAAGGGATCCGACATCGTCACGGGTTGGGAGAAGCATGCGGGGAATATCTGGAAGAAGACGGGCTGGACCGTCAACTCGCAGATGGTGTTTGTGGATGGCGAGCACATGCAGCGCATTGGCGGCGAGATGGTCGAGTATCTTACCGCCGGCACGCGGTGGCGCGGCAAGGTCGGCGACGGGATCGACGACATGATGGCCGGCTCCTTCTTCATGGACACGGCTGCCGAGACCATCTACCTGTGGCTCAAGGACGACGGCGACCCGAACGACGCAACGGTTGAGGTGGCGGTGCGCCCCTTCATGCTCGTAGCCAACGGTGATTACCTGGTCATCAAGGGCTTGAACTTGAGCCAGAGCAGCACCGGCAACTACGTCAACTGGCCCGCCGTGCGGATTGCCGGCGACCACATCACCTTCCAGGACAACAACGTGACGTGGTGCGACTTCATCGGTATGGGGTTCAGAGGCTCATACATCGACGTCATCAACAGCAGCTTCAATTACTGCGGCAATAGCGGCATCGGAGGCAATAGCTACGGGGGCTGCCGTTTCCTCGGCAACGAGACCAGCTACAACAACTGGGGTCGATGGAGTACGGGTTGGCACGCGGGGGGAATGAAGCTCATCCCGATTGAGCGCAACGTGATCATCGACCGCCACAAGGCCATCGGGAACTTGGCGGACGGCATCTGGATCGACTCCTACGACTCGGGCAACGTGACTATCAGCAACTGCCTGTCCGCCTACAACGAGGGTGCCGGGATCCACTTCGAGATCGCCCAGCGGGGCATGATCATCAACAATATCCTCCACCACAACCACCACCGCGGCATCTACCTGTCCAGTTCGCGGGACACCCTCGTCGCTCACAACGTGTGTTACGCGAATGGGATGTCCGGCATCGTCTCCCAGGGCGTGAACCGGAAGGGTCCCGTTGAGCGCTTCGGCCCGGGGGGAATCGTCCCGGCTCGCAACAACTGGATCATCGGCAACATCATGATGGACAACATGAACCCGGAGCTGAAGCCCGAAGGCTGGTCATACAGGCCGGAGCTGATCATGCCGAACCCCGAGAACAACCCGGCGCTGTTCGGCGGCTGTGTGAGTGATGCCAATGTCTACTGGCGCAGTGACGGCCGGGCGATCCCTTTCTGGTTCAACTGGGGCGAAAAATCCTGGGCCACGCTTGAAGCCTGGCAGCAGGAAACGGGCAATGACATGAACTCCATCATCGCCGACCCCATGTTCGTAGACGCGGAGAATGGCGATTTCCACCTCAAGCCCGGAAGCCCGGCGGCGGGCGTTGTCCCGGTGCGAGGTGAAGTGGGTACGGACGTCGATGGGAAGGACAGGCCGACCAAGACGCTGCGCAGCGCGGGCGCCTACATCCTGGAGGGCGCTCCCGAAAAGCCGGCGCCGACTGTACCCCGACAGCCCGCGCCCCAGCCGGCCCCAACCGCGACCGGCAAGTTGCCGGTGCCTCCCGCGCAGTCTCTTCATCTCAAGGAGTTCCCACTTCCCGCCGAGCGCGCCGCCAGTCTGGCCGACGCGCCCGAACTTGCGGCCCTTGGGCGAGCCCTGGGCGGGATCGAACTGACGGCGAACGGCGTGCGCGTAGTCTTCCCGGATCAGCCCTCGGGCGTGATGCTGACCGGAGACACGCGGACGGTCGAGTTGCCCCTCGACATCAGCGCTCGCGCCCTGTACTTCTTCATCGCGGCGACCGGAGGCGAGGACGGCCGGACGGTCCCGTCGGTTGAGTGCAAGGTCGTGCGCGGAGACGGCGTCACGCAGACGATCGCGCTGGATGCCAGGTCCGTCGGCCTTAGCTTCGGGCCGTGGACTGGAACTCTCGACCAGGCCACGCTTCCCGTCTTCGCGTCCACGTCTCTCGGCTGGCAAGCGGCGCTGGATGACGGGACTCAGGCCCGGCTGTGGCTCGTCACGTACGTGAACGACAATGAGTGGCTGCCCGTGCAGAAGCTTGTCTGGACACTGGGCGAAGGGGAGGGCTCAGTCGTCCTGCTCAAGATGGTCGCGGGCGTCGCCAAGTAGTCGGCACTGTCTCTGCGTCCCGTGGGCCACGAGGGCTACGCAACGGCATCCCGCGCGCGCCCGGCAGGGCCGGCAGCGTGTGTTGGGGAAACAACGTCATGCCTTAACGCCGGGGCCGCCCAATTCGAGATAGTCATTTGTTGCGGCGGCCTGAGATGCGCAAGAAGCCGGGGGAATGGGGAACGGATATCGCGAAATCGATACGCCATGCATTGACCTTTCTCGCGTGCGTCTGCTTTGCTCCGATCGCCCTGGGCGCGGAGACATCCTCCGATGGTGCCTCACGTCCGCAGCTTCCCGCCGAGCGCCCCGTGAACCTGAGCAAGTCGGGGCGCGACAGGGCCCCCATCATCCACTTCCGCACCGTTGACCGGCCACCCACCATCGACGCCGATCTCTCCGACCCCTGCTGGCAGCAGGCGTACCATAGTGACGAGTTTTGGGACACGAACAAGAACTGCGTCCCTTCCGAGGCGACCGAGACGTGGATCTGCGGGGACGGCGAGAACCTGTATGTCGCCGTGTACTGCCGAGACGCCAAGCCCGCACTCATCCGGTGCCAGGAGAAGAAGCGCAACGGGAATATCTGGTCAGACGACCTCGTGGAGATCAACCTTGATCCCACGTATACCCAGGGCGGCACCTACACCTTCCAGGTGACCCCGCGCGGAACAATGCGCGAGTCCGTGCCCGGAGGCAGCGACGCGAAAGTGGAATGGCGGGGCGATTGGAGCGCAGCCGGCCGCATCGTCGAGGACGGATGGGTCTGCGAGATCGCCGTTCCCTGGGCCATCCTCAGGTACCCAGCCGGTCAGAGCGAGATCGGCCTATGCGTTTCGAGGCGTCTGCAGCGCACGGAGCGATGGTTCACCTGGCCCAACATGGGGGCGGGATGGGACGGCAAGGAGCGCGCGCGGATGGTGGGCCTCGCCATGCCACGGGTGCGCAGACCCTTGCTCGTGATGCCCAACATTCAGGCTGAGTGGACCGAAGATCATTTCCGCAATAACATCGGCCTGGACTTCCAGCAGAGCGCTACTACCGCGACCGGCGGCCCTTTTTCACCACAGGCGGCGGGTATATGCCGGGGAGAACCCTGCTGTACTCGCGCAGGATCGAAGACCTCGATCTCGGGCTGAAGGCCTTTGGGCGCATCAACAACACCGATGTGGGCGTGCTGCAGACCTTCACCTTCGGCGAGCGCAATGATACCGGCTTGCGTGTCCGGCAACGGGTGGATGACAACTGGAACGCGAAGGTAGACTTCGTGCGCCGCGATGTCTCCGGCGAGCCGCTCAACAATGCGTGGGAACTCGACGTCTCCTGGTACGAGGAAAGGGGCACCGGCGGGCTATCATACGGGGCCGAGTACACCGGCAGCGCCACCGAGGACGCGCCGGATGGGTAC
>JALGSS010001072.1 GCA_029821745.1 Candidatus Zipacnadia bacterium | reverse complement strand
CAGGGCGCCCTTCTGCCGCTCGTCGATGTACGGGTCGCAGACCATGATCTTCATCCCGACGGCCTTCATGATCCGGTACACGCGCCCGCCGATGCGCCCGCAGCCGATGATCCCCAGCGTCGAGCCGAACAGCCGGTGGATGTCGCCAAGGCTCGAGAAATCCCACTGCTGGTTCGCGCTGGACTCCTCGAGGATGCGGCGACCGGTGAACAGCTTGCGGGCGGTGGCGAAAATCAGCGCCACTGCCTGCTCGGCGACCTCGGTGCAGCAGTAGTCGGGCATGTACGCGAAGCGGATGCCGTGCTTCGTGCAGGCATCCACGTCCACATTGTCATAGCCGATGCCATGGCGGATCAGCAGCTTGCACTTCTCGCACGCTGCGATAACCTCCTCATCGAACTTGGCCATGTTGACGACGATGATGTCGGCGTCCTTGACCTTCTCGATGAGCTCCTCTTTCGACGCGAGCTTGAGCTGGTAGGTCTGGAAGTCAACGTCAGGCAGCTTCGCGAGCTGCTGGACCTCCCAGTCGAGATCGACTTCGATGTAATCGGTGATGACAACCTTGGTCTTCGCCACAGTGGTCTCTCCTCAATCCGGCGCATGGAGCCGGTATGGGTGGTCATGTTGAGAAAGGGTCACATAGCCGTGGGGTGCCGATGTCGCACAATCGGCGGGGCCCCACGGGTGCCCCAGGTGCGTTGGGACGGCCCTGCGGGGCCCCGGTCACTGCACGACGTGACCACCCCGCAGCTACCCCGGTGCGTCTCTCAACACAACCTAGTTGACGGTGAGCTGCGAGCCGCCATGATACCGCCTGCCCCGCGGTCGAGGCAAGCAGACGGTTGTGTTGAGGAACTAATGACGCATGGCCGTGGGGTGTCACGGTTTGTGTGACGGGGCCTCACGGAGCCTCTGAGACGCCTTGCACGGGGCCCCCGTCGCACACGACGCGACACCCCGTGCCCATGGTTGCCCTTTTTCAGCACAAGCAGACCGACAACTCCGCTCTACGCGTAGTAACTCCCGTCGTCGATGGCCGGTTCGGCTTCTCCCGCGGCGACCATCCGCTTGATGAGTCGGGCCTTCAGGTCCTGGCGCACCTCGTCGTAGTCCTTGCGCCCGATGAGATTCACCTGTTCATACGGGTCGGCGTACAGGTCATACAGGTAGCGCTCGATATAGTGGTCGCCGGCCGGTTCGCCCCAGCCCTTCCGCTCCGGCGCGTAGACGCTGTACTTCCACTGCTCCGTGCGGATCGCCCGGCCGACTTCGGACTCGCTGATCTGGATGAAGACCTCGTTCGCCCAGCCCGCATTGTCCCCCGCGACGAGAGGCGTCGCGTCCCGCCCGTGCATGACTTCGGGCACATCGAGCCCGGCGGAACTGAGTATCGTCGGCGGCACATCGATCAGGCTGACGAGCTCGGGTACCACGCGCGAGGCATCCAGGCCCGGGCCGGCCATGACCAACGGAGTACGCGTGCACGCGTCATGGCAGCTTCGCTTGTACTCACCATTCCGCGTCCGGAAGTGACACCCGTGGTCGCTGGTGAAGACGATGATAGTGTTGTCGAGTTGCCCGGTCTCTTCCAGCGTCTCAACGACACGCCCGAGACCGTCATCGAGGGCCTTCACGCAGCCGTAGTACCCCGGCAGGCTCTTGTACCAGTCGCCGGGCACATTGCGCAGGTCCGGCGGGACGTACGGGTTCTGGAACGACTGGGCGTAGCGCTCGGGGCCCACGAACTCGTCCCAATCATTCTGGTGGTGAGGCTCCAGATACGAGAGGAAGAAGAAGAAGGGGTTCTCCCGCTCCCGCTGGATATACTGCACGGCGCGTTCCGTCTGGGCATCAACGCGGTATCCCTCGTAGTGGACCTCGTCGTTGTTCTCGTCGAACCACCGGGCATCATCCGGGTGGGAGGTGAACTCCAGAATGTCCGCGCCCTCCCAGTACTCATCATAGCCGCCGCGCAGTTCCACGGGCACAGGCTGATCCCTGGTTTCGGCGAGGTGCCACTTCCCCAGATAGCCCACATCATAGCCCGCGTCCTTGAAGTAGTGGGCGAGGGTGCGCTCGTCAGTGGGCAACTGGATTCCGTTGCGCCAGAC
>JALGSS010000121.1 GCA_029821745.1 Candidatus Zipacnadia bacterium | reverse complement strand
GGGCCGCTCGACGCACCGGAGCGCTTGCTCAGACGTATCGGCCGGGGAACCCACCTGCGAGGAGCCGCCATGCGACGGATACTCATTGCCTCCCTGCTGTTGATTCCACTGCCTGCCCGGTGCGCAGTACGTCGACGAGTTCACCGGAGAAGCCCTGACTGCACGAATCGAGAATGGCGCGGCGGTGCTGACGCTGAACGTTGGGCCGCGTGACGTAGCGGTCATCTCCCGCACGGTCCCTGAAGGCTGAGTGAGGCATCGCGCTGTGCTGCAACTGACACCATGACACGGAACCTGAAGCTGTTCATCGGCGCGGGCATCGTCTTCTACATCATCGGCGCGGTCAATGAATCCGTCGCGATGTACGTGCTGGCGGCTGCGTCCCTGGCCGTGATTCTCTCCTGCTTCTTCCTGACCCGTCTCCAGATTCGGGGCGTCGAAGCCACGATCGATCTGCATGTGAGCCGCGCGCGGGCCGGAGGCACGGTGGAGGGCACGATCTCGGTGCGCAACGCGGGGGCAATCCGGCGGACCGGCATGAGTCTGGCGGTGCGGGTTGAGAACGAGACTGTGCCCGAAGGCACCCGAGAGTACGAGTTCATCCTCCCCGCGCTGGCGCCGAGCTCGCGGACCGAGATGGACGTCGCCTTCGAGTGCCTGTCCCGGGGACGGCATCGAGTGAGCGATGTGCGGGTCATCGCCAACGACCCGATCGGGATGTACCACAGGTGGAAGCGCTTTGATTCCCCGGCGAGCTTCCTCGGCCTGCCCCATGTGCACAGCGCGCCGGGGCCGGCAACGTGGGAACTTCTGTCGCCGGGAGGTCGGCGGACCGCGCGGATGCTGCGAAGAAGCGGCGGCGATTTCCAGGGCATCCGGCCCCACACGACGGGCGATGATCTGCGAATGGTGCATTGGAAGGTCACCGCGCACGCCGGTGAGCTTGTGGTGAAGCAGTTCCGGCGCCGACGGGATGCGGAGGTCACGATCTGGCTCGACCTGTGGCAGGGCAACCACCCGACCAGCGGCCCGGATAGCCCCCTTGAGGTGTCGATCTCGCTGGCGGCCACGCTTCTGGACATCTTCGTGCGGGGCGACTACCTGCTGTCCGTCGCCGGCCAGGGCCTGTCGGCGGATCTGGGAATGCCCTCTCGCGGAGAGGGATATCTGGACCGCGCGCTGGTCTCGATGGCGGAGTCCCGCGCCTGCGGCGGCCTGGGATTCGCCCAGTTCTGTAGTGAGCGGGCCCGGGTCTCCCCGGGGCTCAAGAATGTGTTCGCGATCAGCGCGGCGGCGGAGCCTCCGCTGTTGGATACACTCACAGGCATGCGCCAACGCGGCGCGCATGTCGTCGCTTTCCTGACAGGCGGCCTGGAGGAGACAGAGGGCGACGAGACGGCGCGAAGGCTTCTCGCGGCGGCCCAGGAGGAGACGGTGCAGGCCCTGCGGGCAACGGGCATCACCGCGATGCGCGTGCCGAGCATCCACCACGTTCCGGCGGTGTTCAGCGAGATTGCGGTCAGCGCTTCGGCGGAGGTCACTGCGTCCTGACACCGGACTGCGAGCGCAATGATGAAGAAGCTGCGTGATGCGCCGAGAAACTGGGGCAGGCGTCGGATGCTGAGGCTGGGGATCATCCCCGGCCCGAACGATCGTGCGCGGAGCTCAGAGCTTGCCGACGACGGCGGGGCGTCTTTCTTCGCTCTGTGCATCGGTGCCTGGACGGCGATGTTCGGCGCGCTGATGGCCTCGGCGCCCCTCATCGCCGACCGCACTTTCATCCTGATCATCGGGCTTTTGCTCATCGGGGCGTTCCCGACGGCGTACTACCTGTACTTCTCGAAGGTCTCCCGATGGGCGGTCAATCTGACGGTCCTCGTCCTCGCGGTCGTCTCGGGTGCGATCGAACTCATGATTCTCTGGCCCGAGGAGGGGGTTTATGCCTTCTACGGGCTGACCGCGAGCTACCGGGCGCTGGTGCAGGCGTTCCTGTGGGTGATGGCTTTCCGCGCCTTCGCCGTCCGCGGGCTGGGCGATCTCGTGCTGTCGGTCATCCCAGCGATCTCCTGCGTCATTCTGGCCATGGTTGCGACGCCGTCGCCAGTGGCGGCCGTCGGCGCCGCCATGGTCATCGTCGGCACGCTGTATCTGCTGGCTGCGGAGTACCGGGCCAGGAGTCAGCATGAGGGAGACGCGGTCGGAGTGGTGCGGCAGGTAGTCTGGGAGCGCAGCCCGCGGCGTGGCGCGGCCGTCAATACCTGGCAGGCCATCGTGGTCGTCGTGTTCCTCGCCGCCATTCTCGCTGGAGCCGGGGCGTCGTACATGCAGACTTCCAGCGCGGTCGGCCGCACGCTGAAGGAGATGCTCGCGCGGCGCATCGCCGCATACCTGATCCGTGAGCGCGTGGACTTCTCGCCCGACCCGTTGATCTGGCTGACGGGCGACGCCCCGCCGGACAGCAGCCGGATTGTCTTCACAGTGGAGTGCGACCGGGGCGAGAACTGGCGCCAGCAATCGTACAAGGAGTACACGGGTGCGTCCTGGAAGATAGGCCGCTCGCGCGGCCGCAAGACAACACGCGTCGATGGCGAAGCGATTGTCGATACGTCCCAGGTAAGTGGTCTCAGGGCCCTAAACGGGCAAGAGGTCAAGCAGGTATACCACATGAAGTCGCCCCTGGCGATCTCGATCCCGGCGCTCTTCTGCCCGGTCCGCATCTCGGGGATCCGCCCCACGGTCTCCGTGTCTCGCAGCGGTGACGTGCACGTTGCGGGCTACATGCGGCCCGGTCAGACCTACGAAGTGACCTCGCTGATTCCCGCGGACGGGCCGACGCCGCGTAGCGACCCACTGCCCCCACTGGACGCTGAGGCGCGTCAGGAATACTTGCAGCTCCCGGAGGACCTGCCGGAGCGGGTGCGAGCCTTCGCGCGCGACATAACCGTCGATGCCCGGCCCGGCGACGAGTACGACGCGGCGATGAGCGTCCAGAACTATCTGGTGGCCAACTTCCCGTACGACCTGCAGCCCGTACGGCGTCCGCGTGGCGCGGACTTCGTCGATCACTTCCTGTTCGAGGGCCGCTCAGGCTACTGCGTACACTATGCAACGGCGATGGTCGTCCTGTGCAGGACTCTCGGGCTTCCCGCCCGGCTTGTGACCGGTTTCGTGCCAGGCGAGCTGGAGCCGGAAACCGACACGTATGAGGTGCAGGCCAAGGACGCCCATAGCTGGGTGGAGGTGTATATCAGCGGGCGTGGGTGGCAAAAGTTCGAGCCGACGCCACCCTTCAGCGAAGAGGAGGAGGAGGGCCTGCTCGCCTCAACCTGGGAGCGCCTGCGCGAGCTGCTGGACGGCACGCTGCTGTCGGGCGCCCGCTTCGCCGAGGAGCGCAAGTGGCCGGCCACGTGGCTGGTGGTCGCTCTGATGAGCCTCCTGTCGGCCGGGCTCCTGCAGCAGCGGAGACGGTACGGTCAAGTGCGCCTCAACGGCAAAGCTCATTCGCCGAACAGTCGCGTGCGGTTCGCGTACGCCCAGATGGGGCGCTGGCTCATCCGCTTCGGCATGCCCCGCCGCACGAGCCAGCCGCCGCTGGAGTACATGAGCCTACTGATGGCGGACGCGCCGGAGATCGTCGGTTACGCGTGGTCGATCACCAACAGCTACATGCGCGGGCGTTACTCGGACACGGGAGTAACAAAGCGGGAAGCCGAGGCGACTGAGGAGGCGCTTCTGCGTCTGAGAGAAGCGCTGTTCAAGGACAAGATTCTGAACCGCGAGAGATAGCGCCTGGCTTCGGGCGGCGCGGATCAGTCGACAGGCAGCCAGAAGCTGAAGCGGGCGCCGCCGTCGGGATCGTTCTGCGCCGCGACGTCTCCCCCATGCCCAATCACGATTTCCCTCGCGATAGCCAGGCCCAGACCGGCTCCTCCCTCGGGCCGCTGCCGCGACTTGTCCACGCGGTGGAACCGTTCCCAGATGGAGGGCAGGCGAGTAGCGGATCGCGTTGTCGATCAGGTTCACCAACACCCGCATGATCCGGTCGCCGTCCACGGTGATGGCGGGGAGATCGTCCCGCTCGAGCTCGAGAGTGACGCCCTTGGCCGCAGCCTGCGGAGCGAGGGCATCCAGGCCGGCCCGGAGCAAAGGCTCCGGCTGCAGTTCCTCGCAGTCGAAACTGACGACACCCGCCTGCAGTCGCGACAGATCGAGGAGCTGGTCCACGAGGCGGCGCATGAGGTCTGCCTGTTGCGCGGCGACCCGCAGGCAGTTCTGCTTCTCTTCCTCAGTTTCTGCGGTACCGTCAGCCACCGCGCCGATGAAGCCACGGATCGAGGTGAGCGGGGCGCGAAGCTCGTGGGACGCGTTCGCCACGAACTCGCGGCGCAAGCGCTCCAGGCGCTCTGTCTCCGTGATGTCCGTGATGACAAGGACCGCGCCGCTGTTCTCCGTCACCAGCCGCGTCGCGTCCAGGCGGAGCGTCCTGTCTGCGTGCGGGACGGTAAGGAGCACACGGTCGCGCCGGCCTTCGAGGACCTCGGTGAGTCTCTCTGCGGATTCCTCCCCGACCGGCAGGTCCTCAAGCGCGCTGCCGACGAGTTCCTCGCGGCCTCGGTTGAGCAACCGTTCAGCGCCCTGGTTGACGGTCGCCACATTGCCATTGGCATCGAGACTGATGACGCCCTCGTCGAGGCTGGCCAGGATGTCGGCGAGACGCTCGCGTTCGGCGGAGAGATCGGAGAATGCGGCCGCGAGGGAACCTGCCATGTGGTTGAGGCTGGCGGCGACGGTGCGCAGTTCCAGGGGCCCCTCGCGCGTGGCGCGAGCAGAGAAATCCCCTTCGGCGAGATCGGAGGCCGTGCGGGCCATGTTTGACAGAGGCAAAGCGATGGTCCGCGAGGCCAGCGCCGCCAGAAGCAGCGCCAGTGCCGCCGCGATCAGTCCCGAGCCCCCGATGAGATACGTCGCGAGCTTTAGGGTCGCTTCAACCTCATGCAGGGGGCGGCGCAGGATCAGCACGCCCAGAGCTTCCTCCGTCTTGGGGTTGCGGATCGGCGCCACGACGGATATCACGGGCCCCGGGTAGCAGAGAGCCTGGGCGTGGTCGATGCTGGCCGATGCGGTGGCCGGACAGGCGAGCTTCTCGAGCTGCGGGTTGATCTCCGCGGATTTCAGGTCCGTGGTCGCCATCACATGCCCGCGCTGAATGTCAAGCACGCAGACGCGCCCGCCGACGGCCTCCGTCGCGGTCTGGATGACGAGAGCGACCTTCTCGTCGGCGTCGGGCTCTCGCATGAGGCGCGCGATGGTTCCCGCGAGCTGATCGCCCGCCTCAATGAGGGTCTCGCGGGTCTGCCCAACGTAGTAGTGGCGGAAGAGCTGGGTGGATAGGACACCGACCAAGCTCAAGGCGACGACCGCCACGAGCAGGTGCGTCGTCAGGAGTCTGGAGTAGAGACTTCGAAGCATGGTTAGTGGGTGCCGAGGCTATTCGGTCTCGCAGACGAAGCGGTAGCCGGTGCCCCAGACCGTCTCGATCACGCAGCGGACCATCCCGGCCTCCCGTAGCTTCTGCCGGGCGCGCTTCACATGGGTGTCCACTGTGCGGTAGTCCCCGTAGTCGGCGTCATAGCCCCAGATCTGTTGCATGATCTGCTGGCGCGAGAAGACAATCCGGGGCCGACGGGCAATGAGCAACACGATGTCGAACTCGTGGGGGGTCAGTGCGACCAACTCACCGTTCACGCGGACCTCGCGGGTTGCCGGGTCGATTTCGAAGTCCGCCCGCTGGATGGCCTCGTCCTCGGGCTCCTGGGGCCGCTGTGATCGGCGCAGGACGGCCTCCACGCGTGCAACGACCTCACGCGGGTTAAAGGGTTTGGTGATGTAATCATCCGCCCCCATCTGCAGGCCGATGATGGGGTCGACTTCGTCGTCGCGAGCGCTCACGAAAATAATCGGCAAACCGTGCCGCTGGCGGATCGCCTGGCAGACGTCGTAGCCGTCGATCCCCGGGAGCATAATGTCCAGCAGCACGATGTCCGGATGGTGGTTGGCAAGGGCTTCCAGGCAATCCTTGCCGTTGTCGAAGGCTCGCACCGTGAATTCAGCCTTCTCCAGGTACATCCTGAGCAGCTCGACGATACTCGCGTCGTCGTCAACAATGAATGCTTCTGGCATTAGGCAGACCTCTGGAAGTGTTTAACGCATCCCACGCGCCAAGGATTCCCGTGCCACCATAGCGCTGCCCGCCCCAGTGAGTCTAGCAGGCTCAATCACCAGATAACTTCTACCACACTATCTGAGCACCTGCAAAGGAATCAGCAAGCATTCCGCACGATGCTCGGAATTCCGCCGCCACGGAGACCGGGAGAGCTTCCCGTATGGCCATCCGGTCGCGAGGTGGACATTCACCGCGTGGCGAATTACGGGGGACGGCCCGGCTTGAAGGTGCGGGGCAACGCTCCGATACGAAGAAGGAGTTGTCAGGCGAATGCGCGTCATCGACAACCACTGTCATTACCAGAAGCGTGACGGGTATCTGGAGGAGATGGTCCAGGCAGCGACGGATGCGGGTATCGAGAAGCTGTGCCTGAATGGCGGTGGGGAGCGCTGGCGGCAGCATGACAATGACGGGGTGATGGCGGCGGCGGAGCAGCACCCGGACACAATCGTCCCGGTGGCGTTCGTCTTCCTGGGCGAAGACAGCGTCGATGACGTTCGCGCCTGGCATGGTGCGGGCTTCAAAGCGCTGAAGACTCAATATCCGACGAATATGTATGATGCCGACGAGTTCTTCCCGATCTACGAAGCCGCGGAAGAGCTCGGGATGCCGATCCTGTTCCACACCGGCATCAGCGCACGGTTCGCGGAGCACGACCGGTGGGACACGTCGTCGCGGTACATGATGCCACTGACGCTGGACCGGATTGCGCGCTGCTTCCCCGATCTCGTCATCTGGGGGGCGCACCTGGGCGTGCCGGACACGTGGCATGCGGCGATGCTGATGCGCGTGAACCCGAAGATCTACTTCGATCTGTGCGGAACGGACACGACAGGAAAGCGCTGGACGACCATCTGCAATTTCGCGGAGCTGTTCTACGGGGGCGAGGCGCACTGGGGCAAGCTCGTGTTCGGCAACGAGGGCGGACCAGGAGGCTTCCTGCCTCTGCTGCGGGACTATCTCGCTCTGATGGCGGACGCGGGCGTCAGCCCCGAGGTCCAGCACAAGGTGCTGTGGCAGAACGTAGCTGACGCGCTGGGCATTGAGTGAGAGGGGCTAACGGCTTTTCCGCGGAAGCGGGATCGTCAGCGTGCCGCGTATTGACGTTGGTCGTCGGAGCGGACGGACTACGAGACAAGATGGGCGCAAGCCGCCCATCGCAGTCGAAGTATCCGGCCGGGCCTTTGCATGACATTCCCGGCGGGACGCGCGGGCCGGATACTTCGGTCCCCATCGGCACAATGTGCCTCTGGAGCACCTCGTAATCCGGCCCCTCCGGGCGGCAACAGCAGCAGCCTGGAGGCCTGGCATTGACACACACTCGTGACCTTCCGAGACAGTCGGAAGGACACGCGCCATCGGGCGTCCAATATGTGAGCAAGAGGACATCGAGATAGGTAGCCTCACTAGATAATGAAACGAAGACGATGGGCCCTGGGAATTAACACCTGCGGAGACCTCACTCCCGCCGCGCTGGATATCATCGCGGAGGCCGGTTTCTCGCATGTCTATATCGATCATCTGAACTGGAACAGCCCGGAGCAGGACTACTCGGCCAAGATCCTCGCCGCTCGGCCGTGGGTCAAGCCCCGTGGGGTCCATCTCCCGGGCTTTCTCTACAGCCCGCCCGGGGTGCCACGAAGCACGGAGGGCGTCGTCGACTACTTCTCGACCTGCATCGGACTGGCCGGCGCCTGTGGAATCCCGAACGCGACGATCGACTGCGGGTTGGGATACACGATGCCGCCGGAGCAGTTCGAGGCCCAGACGTGGGACGTGGCGGCCGAGTGGCAGATGGCGCTGAACCTCGAGAACACGATGCCCAACGCCTCCGGGCGGACCTTCATGGCGACGCCGGAGGAGATCTTGGGGCTGATCGAGGACGTTGGGGCGAACAACCTGGGGGCGTGTCTGGACACGGGTCACTGCACGCTGGCCGGGGGCGACCCGGCGGCTTACGTACGCGAGTTGGGTGAACATCTGAAGGAAACGCATTTCCAGGACAATTACGCACCGCGTGTAGTGACAGACTCGCGCGGCCTGGCTGATTTGCACCGCCCGCCGGGTATCGGGCTCATCGACTGGCCCGATGTGATGGATGCCTTGGCGGCTGTCGAGTATGATGGGCCGGTCGTGTTCGAGTTGGGTCGGTTCTGGGACACAGATACGCTACGGACCCACGCTCACACGGCTTACGCGAACTGGCGCCGCCTGGAAGACGCTTGGCACATGATGTGCGACCGGGCGCGACGGGACGCCGCGGAGTAGACAGCGAGAGAGGTCCGCGGCATGGGGAGGGGCCGTGGTCATGGAAAGGATGATGGTGGGTGGACTTCCCGGCGACTGAGAGGTCTCTCCTCGATCGCATCGGCGGGGCGTTATGTGTCGTCGACCCCGATGGCAATATCGAGTACATGAACGGGCGGGCGGAAACTCTGACCGGTTGGTCGGCCTCGGAGGTCTCAGGCAAGAACTTGGCGCTGTTGTTGCCCGACTCGCAGGTTTCACAGGGCTTGCTGAAGAGCTGGGGTAGTCTGGACGGCGACGAGTGCTTCCCCAGGTGCTTCAGCGCGGAACTCGAGCCGCGCTCCGGAGCGAAGCTGCTGGTCGTTGTGACGATGCATCCATATCTGCGCAACGGGGCCGTCGGCGCGCTCATAACAATCCAGGGGCGCCGCGAGCGCCCGCCTTCCCCCCTGGATGAGTCAGGGTTCGACTACCTACAACTCATCGAGGACTCCAACAGCATCGTCCTCGTCATGGACGTCACCGGGAAGTTGACGTTCTTCAACAAGTTCGCCGAGAGCTTCCTGGGCTTGGGGGCCGGCGAGGTCCTCGGGCGGAGCGTCGGCGGGACCATCTTGCCGGAGGAGGAGAGCACGGGACGGGACCTCCGCGACCTCTTCCAGCACGTCATCTCCAGCCCGGAGCAATTCGTCTCCCACGAGAACGAAAACGTGACGAAGGATGGGCGGCGTGTCTGGGTCGCCTGGACAAATAAGGTGATCCGGGACGCTAAGGGCGAGCCGGTCGGCGTCATCTCCCTGGGCAATGACATCACGGCAACGAAAGAGGCGGAGGCGGCGCTCCGCAGGCACCGCGAGGACCTCGAGAAGCACGTCGCGGAGCGAACAATGGAGCTCACGCGCGTGAACGAGCAGCTCCAGAAGGAGATCGCGGACCACAAGCGAGCGGAGGAGGCGCTTTACGAGAGTCGGCGAAAGCTCGCGACCTTGATGTCGAACCTGCCGGGGATGGCCTACCGGTGCCGGAATGACCGGGAATGGACGATGGAGTTCGTGAGCGAGGGCAGCGCGGAACTCACGGGATACCAGCCGTCGGAGTTGATCATGAATGCGCGGGTGGCCTACGGGACGCTGGTCCACCCCGAGGACCGGGAAGACGTATGGCAAAGCGTCCAGCGCGCGATGCGCGCGCGGAGACCCTTCCAGATCACCTACCGGATCATCACAGCGTCGGGCGAGCAGAAGTGGGTATGGGAGCAGGGCCAGGGGGTCTACGAGTGGGGCCCCGAGCCGGTGGCTATCGAGGGGATGATCGCCGACGTCACAGACCGCCGGAGGACGGAGGAGACTCAGCGCCTTGCCACGGTTGGGAAGCTCGCGGCCGGCGTGGCTCACGAGTTCAACAACATCCTGGCAAGCATGATGCTCTCGGCAGAGATGGCCCTGGCTCGCGACGCGTCACCCGACGCGAACAAGTTCGCGGAGCGAGTGTTGAAGGCCACAACACGGGGCGCGAAGGTCTGCACGGACCTGATGAGCTTTGCACGGCCGCGCGTACCCGAACGCACGCCGATGCCGATCGAGGAACCGATCGAGATGGCGTTGTCCGTCGCGAACCTGCAGATTCAGGACGTCGAGTTGCAGGTTGAGCGGAAGTACAACACAGAGGGCGTTCAGGTGTGGGCCGAGGCGGGCCAGCTCGAGCAGGTGTTCCTGAACTTGGTGATCAATGCCTGCCACGCGACTCCGCCCGGCGGGACGCTGACGATAGAGACGGAGCATCTGCCCGGAAGTGCCGGTCCCGGTGAGGTGGTGGTACGGGTATCCGACACGGGCGTCGGCATCGCGCCTGAGTTCTTGCCGCACATCTTCGAGCCGTTCTTCACGACGAGGGGCGAACCGGCGGAGGGCGGGATACCCGGAGCCGGCCTGGGACTGTCGGTATCGCACGGCATCATCACGGCCCATGACGGAGCGATCCATGTACGCAGCGAAGTGGACGTAGGCAGCACGTTTGAGATACGCCTGCAGGCTCACGCGGTCGGCGAGAGCGAGTCCCCAGCCGACGCGACTAAGGCAGCCGCGGGTGCGGGTGGCGAGGCGGGCAGCGCGAGGATCCTGCTGGCAGAGGACGAGGACGATATCCGCGAGTTCGTCGGCGAAGCCCTGGAGGCCAGGGGGCACTCCGTCGTCGCCAAGTCCACGGCGCACGAGGCGGTGCGTGAGTTGCACGAGCGACCGTTCGATATCGTCATCACCGATCTGCTGATGCCGGGCGGCGGCGCAAGTGTGCTGGCAGCGGTCTGCGACCTGCCGGTGCAGCCACCCGTCATCGTGATCACCGGCAAGGCGGACGATTCGCTTCCGCGGGAGTTCGGGAAGATCAGACACAAGCGCTACCTGAAGAAGCCGTTCCGCATCAACGACATCCGACGAGAGGTCGAGGGGCTACTGAGTGCCGCGCGGACAGACTAGGGTCCGGCGGCGGACCGCAGGCCGAACAGCGTAAGAGGGCGCGGGCCCCGCTCAGAGCGGAAGGCGCCCGCGCCCTTGTTGTATTCTCCTCGCGAGCCGCCCGGGGAACCCACATCCCGCAGGCGGGTTACTCGTAGCTGGTCCTGAGGGACGAACGCTCGGCATGGCGCTCAAGGGCCAACTGGATCACCCGGTCCAGCAGGTCCGGGTAACTGAGACCCGTTGCTTCCCACAGCTTCGGGTACATCGAGATCTGCGTGAATCCGGGCAACGTGTTGACCTCGGAGAGGAAGATCTCGTGGGTGTCGCGCTTCACGAGGAAGTCGACCCGGGCCAGCCCGGCGCAGTCCAGAGCCTTGAATGCCTGCACCGCCATCTCGCGCACGGCAACGGTCACGTCGTCGGGCAAGGGGGCCGGGATAATCTGGCCTGACGCGTCATCCACGTACTTGGCCTCGTACGAGTAGAACTCGCGGGACGGGATGATCTCGCCGAGCACGGATGCCTCCGGATCATCGTTCCCCAGGACACTGCACTCAATCTCATGGGCGTTCTCGATGGATTCCTCGACCAGAATCTTCAGATCAAACTCGGCTGCGAGATCGATGGCTGCGGGCAGTTCGGCGAGCCTCTTCACCTTGCTGATCCCGACGCTGGAGCCGAGGTTCGCCGGCTTGATGAAGCAGGGGAAGCCGATCTCATCGGCGGTCCGGTCGAGAATGCTCTGCCTGTCTGCTTCCCAGTCGCGCCGCTTGAAGTCGATGGCCGCGGCATTGCGCAGTCCGGCAGCGTTGAACAGAGCTTTCATAGTGACTTTGTCCATCCCCACGGCGCTGCCAAGGACGCCGGAGCCGACGTACGGCAGGCCACTGAGCTCCAGCAGGCCCTGTACCGTTCCGTCCTCGCCGTAGGTGCCATGCAGGACCGGGAACACGACGTCAATGTCGCCGACAGGTACGGGTGCGGCGCCGTTGAGGCGCACGAGCGAGGACCCGTAGTCCACGGGTATGTCGGCCGGCGCGGACTCGATGGCCGCAAAGCCTTCCGCCAGGGCCTTGGGGCCGTCGGCGGGAAGTACCCACTTACCCTCTTTGGTGATCCCGACTAGCACCACAGAGTACCTGTCGGAGTCGAGATTTGCGACGACCGACCGGGCCGAGGCCAGGGAGACCTCATGCTCTCCGGAGCGCCCCCCGAAGATAACTGCCACGTTCACCCGGCCGAGCCTTGCTTCCGACGTCATCCTTACAGCTCCCTTCGACGGTTCACAGCACGCCCCCACTCAGAACGGGAACGATGATAGCACGGTGCCCGGCCTTTTGGAAGCGCCGGGCGCACACGAGAGTCCCGGAACTCGTATGACAGTGGATGCCTATGGGGTTGTGTTGAGAAAGGCCAATCATGGGCACGGGGTGTCATCCCGCTCTGCGGGATGTGACGGGGCCCCGTGCGAGGCATCTCAGGGCATCCGTGGGGCCCACGGCTATCTGACCTTCTTCAACACAACCATGGGCACGCCCCTGTCGGAGCCCGAGCGACCTTGGGTGGCGTTTGCCCGCTGTGCTATAATCGGACCCTTGCTGCCAATACTCCACTTCCTGGTGCCACCCATGCAGCCAACGGTCACTGTCAAGATTGAGGCGCTTCCATCGGCGGAGGGCCTGCCACTGCCGCAGTATGAGACGGAATCGGCCGCCGGATTGGATCTGCGCGCCGCCGTTGATGAGCCGGTGACTCTCCAGCCGGGCCGGCGTTTCGCCATGCCCACGGGGCTGAAAATTGCGCTCCCCGTGGGGTACGAGGCGCAGGTGCGTCCCCGCAGCGGACTGGCATTCAAGCACGGGATCGCGCTCGTGAACGCCCCCGGGACGATTGACGCGGACTACCGGGGCGAGGTGCGCGTTCTCCTGATCAACCTGGGGGAGGAGCCCTTCACGGTCAGCCGAGGCGACCGGATCGCCCAGTTGGTGGTGGCTCCGGTCACCCGCATCGAGTGGGAGCCCGTGGAGACCGTGGACACGACGGCGCGGGGCACCGGAGGCTTCGGCAGCACGGGCGTGCAGTAGCTTTACCTATACAGTTGGAACCGCCACGCAGTGCGCATGTGTTGAATCTGTGGATTGCCCCACATATGTAGGCAGCATCATGTCCCAAGAGGAGAAGCAAGCATGTCTCGACTACCCCTATTGCTCTGCGTGGTTGGACTAGCCGTCATGCTCGTGGGGTGTCCCCTCAATGACACCGAGACGGATACCGGCGGAACCGGCGCCGTCGCCGCAGCAGAGTCCGGCGAAGATGGGCCGTCGTTCTCCGAGGGCGTCACCGAAGTCGATGAATTCGCGCCGGACTTCACGGTGCTTGACACCGACGGGAACGCGATCACGAAGGCTGACTACAGCGGGAAGATCCTTATCCTCGACTTCTGGTCGAGCACATGCACGGGCTGCATCGACAAGCTGAAGGAATACAAGCCGATCATCGCGGAATACGAGGCGAAGGGCGTGGAACTGGTGGCCGTGTCCCGGGATACGAAGCCGGAGGTGGCCGCGGCGAGCGCGAAGCAGCACGAGTTCGAGTATCTCATCGCGATGAGCAACACGGAAATCGAAGCGGGGTACTTCCCCGGCGAGGACATGATCGTCATCCCCCAGGCCCGAATCATCGACCGGGACGGTAACCTGCGGTTTGAGTTCGGCCCGGGCAGCACGGTGGAGGACATGTCTCTTGCCCTCGCCCAGTTGGCCGACGAGACCGTGGGCGGCGACGAGGAACTGAGCGAGGAGGTCTTGTCGGAGGCAGCCGCCGATGAACCTGTATTGGCCGACGAGGATGTCCCCGCCGGCGACCCCGAAGACGAGCCGGCCTCCGAGGAGTAGCGAGACACGCCATCAGTGGGCCGGAGCCCGCGGGCTCGGCCCTTTCTCACATTCACGGGAAGCCCTCCGATCATGAAGAATCCGGTCAAGAGCATCCGCCGCGTCGTCCAGATGGTGTTCCTGGCGTTGTTCCTGTGGTTGCTCTGGCAAGCACGTTGGCCGGGCGTGGACCAGCGTGCGCCTGCGCAGACCATGATCGGGATGGACCCGCTTGCTGCCCTCGTATCGTGGATCTCCCCGTCGCAATTCAGTATCGCCCATTTCCAGGCAGCTCTTGTCGTCATTGTCCTGACAATGCTCCTGGGACGCGTGTTCTGCGGGTGGATCTGCCCCCTGGGCACCACCATCGACATCTTCGACCACATATTCCTGCGCAAGCGGACGAAGCGCGCCAATCATCTGAACCGCCCGGCGTGGAAGTACTATGTTCTGGGCGCAGTGCTCGTGGCGGCGCTGTTCGGCACGCAGATCGCGTGGCTCCTGGACCCGATCCCCCTATTCACCCGGACCTGTTCCATCGTGCTGTACCCGATCATCGTCGGGGTCTACAACTTCAGCGTGGTGAAAGGTTGGGATGCGCTGAAGGCTGCCGGCCTTGAGCTGTATCCCACCGATGTCGCGCCGGGCTACTCGCTGGGCATTGCCGTGATGCTGGTGTTCGCCACGGTTCTAGGCTTGAGCCTGCTCAGCCGCCGCTACTGGTGTCGCACGCTATGCCCGCTGGGTGCACTGCTGGGCTTCCTCGGGCGATTCGGCTTGCTCAACCGGAAAGTGCAGGGCTGCGTGAGCTGCGCGCGCTGCGAGGGGGCCTGCAAGATGGGCGCGATACCGGGCCCCGATGAGGATACTGAGGATTTCTCCCGCACGTATAGCTCTGAATGTGTCCAGTGCTATGACTGCCTGGTATGCCCGAGTCCGGGCATCAGCTCCGTGAGTTTCCGCGTCTTCCATCGAGAGCTGGACGCTGAGACGCACGCGAGCCGGCGGCACTTTCTGGCGGCAATGGGTCTCGGGGTCGTATACGCGGCCTCGGCGTCAGCGGGTGTCAGCCGTCGTGTGATGGACGAGCGGCTGATCCGCCCGCCCGGAGCGATCGTCCGGGGGCCGGACGGTTCCCTGCGCACGATGGGCGAGGCGGAATTCCGCGACCTGTGCCTGCGCTGCGGCGCATGCATGAGGGCCTGCCCCACGAACGGCCTGCAGCCTGCCGTGGCGGAAGCAGGTTTCGACGGCCTGTTCACGCCGATTCTCGTGCCTCGCATCGGCTATTGCGAGCAAGGCTGCACAACCTGCGGCGACGTGTGTCCCAGCGGCGCGCTGGTGCGGTTCGATGTCGAGGAAAAGACGGAAATCGTCATCGGCACGGCCACGGTCAACCAGAACAAGTGCCTGTGCTGGCGGCCGGGCGACATGTACCGTCTGTGCCTGGTCTGCGACGAGCATTGTCCGTACGACGCCATCCAAGTCATTGAGAACCATGACGGTGAACGTGCGCCCTTCGTCGATCCCGATGTGTGCGTGGGCTGCGGACTGTGCGAGAACGCGTGCCCGCTGGAGCCCGAGGCCGCTATTGTCGTGCACCAGTCCGGCCTGGGGCTCTGAGGACAACCGGCGCTCGCTCCCCTCGCCTCAGGCATCGCGCCCGGAGGTCTCTTCCCATCGTCCAGCGAATGATTACGTGCGGAACAATACGCCTTGTCACGGAGTGATACCGATGTCCCGCTACCCGCTTTTCCTCGTGGCCGTGTTGGTGTGCGTTTCACCATCGTGGGCCGCGCAGATGACCCTCGCCACGGACGGACAGACAGCCTACAGCATTCTCGTTGACCCAGACGCGACCGTCGTGGAGAAGCATGCCGCTGACGAGCTCGCAAGCTTCCTCAAGCAGATCACGGGAGCGGACTTCCCGATCAAGACCGGCACGGGCGTGGGCTTCATGCCCACCATCGTCGTCGGCCCGGGCAAGGCGGCGAGGGCCCTGGTGCGCAACGTTGACTTCGATGCGATGCCCACCGACAGCCTGATCATGGAGACCCGCAGCCCCCACCTGATCTTGGCAGGCGACCGTCCGCGCGGAACGCTCTACGCGGTGTACACGTTCCTGGAGGACGTCTGCGGGTGCAGGTGGTGGACCTCCAAGGCGAGCACCATCCCCAGCTATCCGACGCTGGCGTTCGAGGAGCGGCACGACTACTTCGCGCCCCAATTGGAGTACCGTGAGACCTTCTGGTGGGACGCCTTCGACGGCGATTGGGCGGCGCGCAACAAGAGCAACGGACACCGCGCGAACCTGGACGAAAAACACGGTGGAAAAATAGTGTACGGCGGTCCGTCATTCGTGCACACCTTCAACTTCCTCGTCCCCCCGGGGACCTACTTCAAGGACCATCCCGAGTGGTTCAGCGAGCGCGATGGCAAGCGCATCGGCGGAAACGGGGAGCGCACGCAGCTTTGCCTCACCAACCAAGAAGTGAAGGATCTCGCGGTCAAGCGGGTGCTGGAGTGGATCGAGGCCAACCCGAGTGCGAACATCATCTCTGTCTCACAGAATGACTGGGACAATCACTGTCTGTGCCCAGCATGTAAGGCACTGGAGGAGAAGGAGGGCTCCCCCAGTGGTCCGCTTCTGCATTTCGTCAACTACATCGCTGAGAAGGTCGGGGAGAAGTACCCCGATGTCGCCATCGACACTCTCGCGTACCAGTACACGCGCAAGCCGCCGAAGCACGTGAAGCCGCTGCCGAATGTGATCGTGCGGCTGTGCAGTATCGAGTGCAACTTCCTGCAGCCACTTGAGACCGACTTCAACGAGACATTCCGCGACGACATCAAGAACTGGTCGAAAATCTGCGACCGGCTTTACGTCTGGGACTACACAACCAACTTCGCCCACTACATCCAGCCGCACCCGAACGTGCGCGTTCTGGGCCCCAACGTGCGGTTTTTCGCCGAGAACGGCGTCAAGGGCATCTTCGAGCAGGGCGCGTACCAGTCACCGGGCGGCGAAATGGCTGAACTGAAGGCCTGGGTACTGGCGAAGGTTCTGTGGGAGCCTCAGCGCGACACGGAAGCGCTGGTCGAGGAGTTCGTGAACGGGTACTACGGCGCCGCCGCGCCGCACATCCTCGAGTACATCCACTACCTGCATGACGACGCGACCTCCACCGGTCACAACCTGACAATCTGGAGCGGCCCGAACGCCCCGTTCCTCACCTTGCGACTGATGGGTGTGGCCGAGGACTTGTTCAACAAGGCAGAGGCGGCGGTGAAGGACGACCCGGAGATGCTGCGCCGCGTGCAAGTCGCGAGACTGCCGATCCGTTACATCTGGGCGGTGCGCTGGCACGAGCTCCAAGGGAAGGCTCAACTGGCCGGGATCGAATGGCCGGGGCCGGACAGCTACGTCGGGAACGCGCAGACATTCATGGATGTCGCGCACGCCAACGGCATCACGAAGCTGTCCGAGGGACGTCCCATCGAGAGCTTCGCCTTCCGCACTATCGACCTGGGCCGCACCAAATCGCCGGTGCCGCCGGGCTGCGAGAAGCTCAGTCGAGCCGACTATATTGACCTGCAGGATGCCACCTTCAACCTGTGGCGGGAGGGCAGTCGCTCGAAGCTCGTGAAAGACACCGACGCCTC
>JALGSS010000120.1 GCA_029821745.1 Candidatus Zipacnadia bacterium | reverse complement strand
TCGAACTGCAGATTGCTCGTGCCGATGCCAACTCCTGCCGAGCCGCCTCCACGCCTTGCATGGGCGGTGTTGACTACCTTCGCCTTGTTGGCCGTGTATGAATTGTGCAGGTAAGTGGTCAGGATGCCCTTGTCGATGAGCGCTCGAGCCACCTTCGGCTGGCCCTCTCCGTCGGCGCCGGCGGACATCAGCCCCGCGGGCACGAGGGGCTCCTCGCGAACGGTCAGGCACTCGGCGCCGATGCGCTCGCCCTGCTTGCCGACCATGAAGGTGCGGTTGCGCTGCACGCTCTCGGCATTAGCGGCGCCGATCGTCGAGCCCACCAACGCGCTTACAGCCATGGGTCCGAGAACGAGGGACATGGGCCCGCTCTCGACGTGCCGGGCACCGATGTACTGCACTGCTTTCTCGGTCGCGACTGTCCCGATCCCCACCGGATCGAAGTCGCACAGACGCCGCCCCGCGTCGAACTCGAAGTAGGCGCCCACATCGTCACCACGCTGGACGACGGAGAAGAAGCTGATCTCCACGTTCGTGCCACGACTGCAAAGCGCGACGCCTGTTGAGCTGGCGATGGCCTTCTCGCCGTAGCTCATGCTGGCGCCGCCGGAGACTGATGCTTCGGATGCGACAGACCTGGCCTCCTCGATGCCCGCCTGGCACCACTGCACCACGGTGTCGGGGGTGATACCGGCCACCGCATCATCCCAGCGGCCCGGCACTTCCTCCCAGGCCTGCGGATCGGGCAGCGCGACGAACTCGGGGTCTCCATGGGTCGCCTTCGCCATCGCTGCGGCCTGTTCGCCGACCTTCCGCGCAGTTGCCTCGTCGATGGCGGTCGCCGTTGCCGAGCCCATCCCACCTTTGACGAAAGCGCGCACGCCGACGGCGTAGTCGCGGACGACCTCACACTCTGTAATGCTGGAGTTGTCGACCATCACGCCGACGATGCGGCCGGTTCCGACGGACGCGTCGGCCCACTCGGCTCCCGCGTTGATGGCAGACTGCACGGCAAGTTGTGCGATATCAAGAATATCAGACATGGGGATCCTCCCGAGAGTTGGCGAACACGGACAGGGCGGGCATGGAGCGTGGGCGTTCCGTGGTTGGCTATCCGGCCGATTCCTGCCCGCCGACGACGACATCGCGGATGCGCAGATGCGGGCCGCCGGAGTCCACCGGCGCGTCCTGGCCATCCTTGCCGCAGGTGCCGCCGAGCTCGAACTTGAGGTCGTCACCCACCGCGGTGACGCTCTGCAATGTCTCCAGTGTCAGCCCGGAGATGCACACGTTGCGGTAGTGCTGTCCCAGCTTCCCGTTCTCGATGGCCCAGGCATTCTCGACATTGCAGGTGAACTGCCCGCGAGCCGTGAACACGTAGCCCCAGTGCCCTCCGGCAAGGTAGAGGCCCTGCTTCGTGTCCGCCAGCATGTCCTCGAAGGAACAGTCCCCGGGCAATACGTACGTGTTGCTCATGCGAACGATGGGCGGATACGTGTGGCCCTGGGCCCGTGCGCTGCCCTGGGGGCGCGTCTTGAACCGGGCGGCGGTTTCCAGGCTATGCATGTAGCCCTGCAACACGCCATCCTCGACCAGAATGTGATTCTCGGCTGGGATGCCCTCGTGGTCGTACTTGAAGGACCCATTGAGGTCCTCGAGCGTCGGGTCGTCGTAGATGGTCACGCCTGGGGCGGCGACCTGCCGGCCTATCTTGCCCTGCAGGATCGAGTGGCCGGACCACACCGCGTCGGCTTCGCAGTTGTGGCCGAAAGCCTCGTGCACGAGAAGCCCGCAGATCAGCGGATCGATGATTACGTCGAACTTGCCCGCCGGGGCGCGCTTTGCCGCGAGTAGGGCCACAGCCTTCTCCGCAGTCTTGACCGCGAACTGCTCGGGATCGATGGCCGTGACGAGCTCGTAGCCCAATGCATTGGACTGGTTCTTCGAGGCCGTCTGCCGCACGTCGCCCTCCTGGGCGGTGACGTGAACGTTCACCCCACAGCGGACCGCAGCAGACTCAATGTATGTGCCCGCCGTGTTGGCGATGATGCTCGTGCCCGCCGAATCGCGGTAATTGGCCACCGTGTTGACAATTCGCTCGTCAGTCTCCCGCGCAGCCTTCTCCAACTCGAATATGGTGGCGACGCGCTCCTCCAGGGGGATGTCCCGCGGGTCGACCTCGCACTCGGCCTCAATCGTGTCCTCGACGGGATCGATGTCGGCGACCATCCCGGGATCAGTCACGCTGGGACTTGCCACGCGGGCCATGCTGACGGCGTCCTCAACACATTGCTTCATCTCTTCGGCGGTCGTCTTGTTGGTGGGCGCAAATCCCCAGGCCCCGCCGACAAGCACGCGCACGCCGACGCCGGCGCCGGAGCCCGTGTAAACGCGGTCGGCAATGCCATCTTGCACAGAGACGCTGGTGCCTGACCCATCCGCGACCCGCAGGTCGGCGAAGTCCGCGCCTAGCTTCCCGGCAAGTTTCAGGACGTCCTCAATGATCTCCCGCATTGGGTTGTGTCTCCCATTTCTATTCAGGCGTCGTTGATCTGTCGTCGGACGCGCGCACGGCGTCCTGGAGCCTGTCGGACAGCGCGTCGATGCCGATTTCCAGCACCCGTTCGAGCACGGTATTCATCGCGCCGCTTGGCCTGGCGAGGGCCGTGTCTTGCGTATCGTCCTCGGTCGGGGGAACTGCTTGCGGCTCATGCGCGACATCGGCGGGACCTGCGCCTCGTCGCCCGAGGACATACCCGACGCCCAGGCCGACCGCCACCATCGTCGCACCGACAAACCAGGGGCTTCTCAGGGCCGCGCGCAGTCCAGCGGGGCGAATGCTCTCAGTAATCCTCGCCTGGATCCGGCTCCACTGGTTCCTCAGGCTCGTCTCCATCTCCGTCGAGTTCCGCTGCGTCTTTCCTGACATCTCTTGACACCGCCCAGGCGCAAAGGCCGGCCAGGATAATGCACACGGCGAAAGTCGCTGCATACGCGGCGCTTTTCGCGCCGAACAGCTCAGTGAGGACGTTGAAGAAGGCGAGGGCCAGCATGACCGCTGCCGCAGCGGACATGCCCAGGGCGAACCCGAGGAAGAGCACCTTCTTCGCGGCGCGTTTCAGGGGGCGCGAAAGGGCCTCGTTCACCGCGGCGGCGGCGTTCTGTCGAACGTAGGCCCCCAGCGTCGACACGAACTCCCGGATCAGCTCGCCGAGCGGCCGTTCCTCGTCCATCGTGCTCCCTCATTCGTCCGTATCCCGCGTGACGGGCCGCAACGTGTCGCAGCCGTGCGGGTGTCACTTTCGAGAAGGACCGCCCGGAATCTATCCTGTTGGGCTACTGCTCCGTGTCCTCGTGGCCGGGCCGGATCAGCCTCTTCACTGCCGGCGCGAGCCGCTGGAAAACCGCGTGCCAGACCTTTGAGAACACGAGGTCCCAGTCCCCAACGTATTCTATGTACTGGGCCCCGAAACCTTTCTTGAAGCGGTTGAGGCCGGCGAGGTGCTCCACCACGGGCTCCCCGTCCACCTCGGGCGACACACCACGCATATCGTAGACGGTGCAGCCCTGCTCCTTGGCCCACTGCATCATCTCCCACTGCATGAGATGGTTGGGCATCAGGTTCCTGTGCTCGTCCGACGACGCCCCGTAGACGTACCACGCCTGGGCGCCCAAGGCGAAGGCAATGGCCCCGGCGATAGGCTTGTCGTCGGCGTACGTCATGAATAGCTTCCCCAGGCCCGGCTCGATGATGAGGTCCCACATGTCCTCGTAGTACGACCGTGACCTCACACCGAACTTGTCGCGGGTTGCGGTGACCCCGAGCAACGCGTAGAAGGGCTCGATGTCCCCGCGCGTGCAGTCAGATCGCACCGTCACGCCGTTGCGCCCGGCGTAGCGGATGTTGTAGCGCCATTTCTTGTGGAAGCCGGCCAGGAGAGCGTCACAGTCAGAGGAAATATCGACCTTCATGACGGCCCTGGGCTGAACGCCGCCGAAGCCACTGCTGCTTGCCGTCGGCGGAGCAAAGCCAGAGGCGCGAAGCTGCTCAAGCATGGCCGTCTGGTCTGGTGTGATGGCGGGATCGATCTTGAGCGCGATGGCCCTGTGCTCGGCGGCGCCGTCCCGGATGGCCGCGACGAGTTCACCGAGGGCCCGGGGGGTCTGTGGGTCGACGATCGGCCCGCGCGGGCAATAGAACAGACTGCGGCCGGTGCGCGGGATCGGTCGCTTCAGGACGAGTGCCGTGGCGAGGAACCGGCCCTGCTCGCGAACCGCAAAATGCAAGGGCTCCCAGCCGGTGCGGGCCTTCAGCTCCCCCCACTCCCAGCATTGCAGCACATCGCCGTAAGGGCACGATGCGACGAACTCGTTCCACTGGGTCCGGTCGTAGGGCGTCGTCTGTGTCATGCAGCGTCTCATTTCGGTGGGATTGCCCGACTGTCAGCGTCGGAGCCCTATACCTCGGGGCCCGTCAGGAGTCATTCTCTGTAGATTCGGCTTCTTCGGCTTCCCGCTCTCTCTCTGCGGCCCACGCTTTGGCCTCGGCGATGCGTCGCCGCTGGGCCTTCAATACTTCGGGCGGCCCCATGGGCTTCGGAAGCGTGAAGTCCGGGTCGTCCGGCTCGTAGAGTCCAAACAAGGCGCGTAGGATCTGCTTCGTGATGGGTACGGCCGTGGCACTGCCGGTGCCTCCCTGGGCAACCAGTGTGCACACGGCAAACTGCGCCTCGCCGGGCTTGGCATCATACGGCGCAAAGGCCAGGCACCACGAGTGATTGGGCTTCCGCGGGTCATGCTGCGCCGTACCCGTCTTGCCCGCGACGAGTAACCGGCGGTCGTGCCGTGCACCGGCAGCAGGACTGGACGGCTCCTCAAGCGAGTCCCGCATGTCTGCCAGGTCCGCTAGAGCGCCCGCCGTACCATGCGCCATCGTGACCGCCGAGCGCATCCCGAGCCGCACAATGCCCAAAGTGTCCGGGTCCTTCAGCTTGACCGTGCGGGCGTCGCCTGACTTGTCGACAACGGGTCGCTGCCTGACATGCGCGGGCCAGCGGATGCGCCTCACGATGCGCGGCTTGAGCAGCTTGCCGCCATTCGCGATGGCCGCGCACGCCCTGCACATCTGAAGCGGTGTCACGGTGAGCTCTTGCCCGATCACGTAGTTGAGCGAATTGCCCTGGGTCCACAGGCGATCGCCGTACTTCGGCTCCGGCAGTGACCCGCGCAGTTCGCCCTTAAGCCCCAGTGCCGTCGTCTCGCCCAGGCCGAACCGGTGCGCGTACTTGGCAATGTCGTTGGGATCCAGCCCGAACTCCAGCACGGAGCGGTAGAACCAGATATTGCAGGACTTGGCAATCGCCTCGACCAAGTCCACAACGCCATGGCCTCCGCGGTCGGCGATCCAGCACTCGTACTTCCGGTGTTCGCGGCCCACGAATATCCGGCCCTTGCACACTGCCGTCGTCTTCGTGGTCACCTTTGTTGTCTCAAGGGCCGCGCAGACGGAGATGATCTTGAAAATCGAGCCCGGCGGATACGTGGCCCCGATGGCCTTGTTGAGCAGCGGAAAGCCGCGGTCCTCTTGCGCCTTGTTCCACTGGGCGGAGGTTAGCCCGCTGACCCAGTCGTTGAGGTCAAGGCACGGCTCGCTGGCCAGAGCGATGAGGTCTCCGTTTCGCGTGTCCATCACGACGGCCGCACCCATGCGCTCGGGGTGTCCCTCCAGCGCGGCGCGAAGCGCCCGCTCAGCCACGTACTGCACCTTCGCGTCGAGGGTGAGGTAGACGCTGGCACCGATCTGAGGGTCACGCTTAGCGATGAGCCGCTGGGGCGTCATGTCCGCGTCGATCTCGTAGATCAGCCTGCCACGTCTCCCGGGCAGGATCGGTACGGGGACGTCTCCCGACGTCTCCAACTCACAGAACGCCTCGGCCCCCTCAGCGCCGATGATCGAGTCTGGCGGGTAGATGCGGTCAGGCTCCGCGTCCCCAAGCTCAGCGGAGGTCGGGTCCTGCGGATCCGGGGGGTGCTCATAGCCCTTGTCGTCCTCGTACTGCTCCTTGCTGATCCGCCGGGCATATCCGATGGCCTGCGCGGCAAGATCGCCGTAGGGATAGTGGCGCCGCGTGGTGGTCATCACCACCACGCCGGGCAGCTCCAACTGGTGCTCCTCAATCTCGGCAACCTGATCGAAAGTGAGGTCCTGACCGAAACCCGTAAGGGGTATGGGCTCGACCGATTTCGCCCGTCGGGCCTCGTCCAGGGCCTGGCGCACTTCGGTTGTTGAGGCTGGAGCGTCTTCGGTGGAGAGAACGCCGGCCAGGAACTGGACCTCCTTCTCCAGGCAAGCATCATCGGCAGGAAGCTCAGCCGGGACAAGGTGGACGCTCCATACGTGGCGGTTCTCCGCCAGGATGTGCTCACCGCGGCGGTCATAGATGAGACCCCTCGGAGCCGACTTGTAGACGACCATAGTGCGGTTCTTGAGGGCCTGTTGGCTGTACCCGGACCAGTGGGTGAGCTGAAGCCACCAGAGCCGCCCCACCAGTACCATCAGCAGGAGCCCCAGTGAAATGCCCAGCACTCGTATTCGCGTCAATGGTGTTGGCATGAGGTGCACAAGGTCAGAACACAATGATGGTCGATGTTGGCGTCGCGGCAGCGGGCCGAGCTGGGTGGCCCGGGGCGGAAGCAGAATGGGACGAGGCCGCACGGGCCCCGGTCACGGCAACTCCGCACCCGCTGCCTACCCATCCGGCCCGGGAGCCGCTAACTCGCTTCCGGGCTCCTCGACGGGCAGTGGCGGAGTGCCCGAGGGCGCCGGCTCCGTGGCCGGCTCTGCGGCCGGGGGCTCAGCATCAGCCCCCCCAGGGCCGGACGGCATCGCGCCGCCTCCATCCGGATCAGGCGGTCCCGGGGCGACGCCGCCAGGCTCGTCGACGCCTTCGTCACCGGGGCCTGCGCTCGGTGGCGCCGGGCGGGCATGTCCTGAAGCGCCCTGGGGGCCGTGGATCTTGCAGTACCCGCTGGGGGCTCGGCCCGCCGGGAAGCGCAGTAACTGCGCGGACGGACAGTAGGGCGTGGCGAGTTGGCCCGAGGTCGGGCAGACGCGTCGGGTGACCGTGCCGGTGTTGGAGCTTGAGGCGCCGGTCGCGGGCTCTCCACTCGGGTTCCCTGGCGCCTCAATGCGACCCGGCCCGCTGTGGACATCGCAGATGCCGGGCATCGGCTCCTCAGGCTTGACCCACACAAACTTGGTCTGGGGGCAATACTGGGTCGCCCGCAGGCCCGTCATGACGCATACGGTGATCTTCGTGCCTTCCTTCTCAGCCCGCTCGCCCCGCTCCGTCGCCGTGACACCAGGCCCTTCAGGGAACTGGCCGTCGCAGCCCAGGATTTCGCTGGCTTGCTTGATGAATCTCGCCCAGACGGGCCCACACCACCCACCACCGGAAGCCCCGTACATACGAGACGGTTTCTCGTTGCCGAGCCATACCGCGGCGCTCAGCTCTGGTGTGATGCCGACCCACCACACGTTCGTGGACTTGTTCGTCGTCCCGGTTTTGCCTCCGCACGGCCGGCCGCACGCCCTCGCGCGCGTGCCTGTTCCGGACTGCACCACGGTCCGCAGCATCGAGAGCATGCTCGCCGCCGTGGTTGACTGGATCACGCGCACCAGTTCAGGCGCGTAGTTGTAAAGTACTTGGCCCTCCTGGTTCTCGATGCGTCGCACGGCTCGGCAGGTGGGTCGCAGGCCGCTGTTTGCGAAACAGCAGTACCCGAGCGCCTGTTCCAGGGGACTCAGATTGGAGACACCAAGCGCCAGCGCCGGGTAGGGGTCCAGCCTCTCCTTCGGGATGCCCAGCATCCGCGCGGCCAAGCGACGGACCTTGGCCACCCCCATCTTCTGGACGATGCGCACTGAGACGAGGTTGACCGAGTCTCGCAGACCCGCCCGCAGAGTGTACGTTCCGCCTTGGCTGGGGGACCAGTTCTTCGGCGTCCAGCCGCCAATGTTGATAGGTTCAGCGCTGAACACTGAGTTCGGGCCATACCCGTTCTCGAGAGCGCACGCCCAGACATACGGTTTGAAGGACGAACCAGGCTGGCGTCCGTATCCAGGCGGGCCCGGGTGCGCCCGGTTCGTCTGTATCTGTTCGTATGGACCGACGCCGCCGACCATCGCGAGAACGCGGCCGGTCTTGACCTCGACGCAAGCCAGCGCGCCCTGCCCGCCGCTGACACCCCGCTTCATCGATCCCCGCCGCCGCAGACGCTCCACCTGCTGCGTCAGCTCCTTCTCGGCCACTTCCTGCAGCCTAAGGTCGATGGTCGTGTAGACCCTCAGGCCGCCTTGGTACAGAACGTCGTACCCGTATTCATCGCGCAGTTGCCGAATAACCCAGTGCGTAAAGTGAGGGGCGTGCTTGGCTACAACGCCGCGCTCCCTAAGGGGAGCAAGGCCCTTATCGATCGGCACTTCGGATGCCTTCTTGTGCTCGCCCGGCGTGATCTTGCCCTCTCTGAGCATCCAGCGCAGGACTGCGTTGCGCCGCTTCTTGCAGCGCTCCGGGTGCCGGTATGGGGAGTATCCGACGGGCCACTGCGGCAGCCCGGCAAGCATCGCGCACTCATGCAGCTTGAGGTCCTTGGGCTGCTTGTTGTAATACAGCCTTGCTGCGGTCTTGACCCCGAAAGCGCCGTGACCATAGCAGACCTCATTCAGGTACATCTCTATGATCTCGTCTTTCGAGTACTTGCGTTCAGTCTCCAGGGCCAGCACGGCTTCCTTCAGCTTCCGGTCCCAGCTCTTCTCATGGCTAAGCCAGACATTTCGCACAAGCTGTTGGGTGATGGTGCTGGCGCCCTGCAAGGGCTTCTTGTGGCGAATGTCGACCCACACCGCGCGCAGAATGTCGCGTGGACTGATACCCGAATGGTCATAGAAACGCCGATCCTCGATCGCGACTGTGGCATTCACAAGATCGCTTGGGATGTGCCGCAACTCCATCTGCTCGCGGTCCTCATCGAAGACCTTGGCCAGCAGCGTGTGGGTTTCCGTGCCGTCCTTGTGCATCTCGGTCGAGTAGATCTCCGTGGCCAGGCGAGGGCGGTAATCCCACAACTCCTCTGCGTGGGGCATGAGGGCGTTGAGCTGGTGCATCGAGCCCAGGACGAACCCCGCGCCCGCGAACGAGCACAGCACCACGCCGGCATTCAGGTACCTGAAGAATAGCCGGATGGAGGCGGCAACTCGATTGCGCTTTTTTGCTGGTCTTCTCATAGGTTCTGGCTCCAACGATGGCAATCGATTGATTATAGAACAAGGCGGCTCAACCTGCAACGGAAGGGGAAGCGCGGGGTGCGACCTCCGAGAGTAGGTGGGTTTCTGGTTGGATGAGATAGGTGCCGTCCTTTGTGAGGGAGAACTGTACTGTGCTATCAACACAGTCACCCGAAAGGACGGCACGAT
>JALGSS010001071.1 GCA_029821745.1 Candidatus Zipacnadia bacterium | reverse complement strand
TCCGTCGCCCCAGTCATACCCCCAGCGGTTGGCCTCCACATTGAGCAACCAGTCGGAGGCGCAGCGGAAGCGGAATGCCGGGAAGTCGGTCACGGTGACGAAGGGCGCGGTCACATCGCCGTGCTCGTCGCGGAGGAGCTGAAGCAGTGTTGCCGCGCCGCGCAGGAGGCCGTCAGGTCCGGCGGCCAGAATCGTGATTCCAGCGTCGTCCACGGTGAGACGATACGCCTCCGGGCGCTGGTCGCGACCTAGACCTCGGGCGAAGTCGGCCTCGGGGTCCGTGAGAAGCGTCATCGGGACGCAGCCGCCGGGATGAGTGTCCCGCACCGGCGCCTGAAGCCTCCTCGCGAGCACTTCGGCCGCGTAGGAATCCGCGTGCCCGACGATGCAACACGGTGGTGAGCCGAGGCGTAGGAGTCCCTCTCCCCATGTGACTTCTCTGGGAACCGGCCACAGGCGGCGGTCGTCGCTGTCGAACATGCAGATCTCCTCCGACCATGGCGTTCTGACCGGGCCCCGTAAGGGCGAGAGGATGGTTGTGTTCAAGGACGGGACACCCCACGGCTATGCGCCATGGCCTCTTCAATACAACAATCAGTCTGGCTACTGGTGGGGCAGACAATCCTGCCTGCTGGTGGGGCAGACAATCTTGTCTGCCTGCCGGTGGGACCGACAATCTGTCTGCCTGCCGGTGGGACCGACAATCAGTCTGCCTGCCGGTGGGGCAGACAATCCGGTTGTGCCAAAGAGCTCACTCCGGTAGCTGCGGGGTAGCGAGACCCGTGCCCGGTCTCAATGACCGGGCCCCGCAGGCCCATAGTGCGGTTATGAGAAGACCCGTGGGGCCCCATCACACACACCGTGACACCCCCGGCCATACGCCATCGTTCTCCCAATACAACCCGATGCCCACCCGCGCGCTACCTCCGGACGATGAGGCCCTGTTCGAGCATCCAGTTGACGGAATCCGCCACCGCCGCCTCAGGGCTCCACTGTGGCTCATATCCCAGTTCCCTGCGGGCCTTCTCAATGGTGAAGCACATGTGCTCGCACAGGAACCGCAGGCCGCGCTCATTCACCTTCCCCGACTCGGCGTAGCGGTCGATGAGCTCCATCATCGGCACGTACTCGATGCGCGGCCGGCGGCCCACGGCTTCCCCGAGCAACTGTGCATAGTAGGTGAGGGTGACCGCATACTCGGAGGTGATGTTGAAGCCGCCTGTCACCTCGGGCCGGTCGAGGGCGAGCACGAAGGACGCCGCCATGTCGGCCACATGGACGAACTGGATCAGCGCCCGACCGTCATTGGGCAGAGACAGGACCTCGCCGTCGATGATCCGCTGGAAGCACGCGGGGCTCCTCGCGCCCCACAGGTCCAGCGGCACGTCCCCGGCGCCGATGATCGCCGACGGGCGCAGGATCGTCACCGGAACGCCCTGGGCCTCCCCCAGACGGAACGCTTCTTCGTCCGAAGCCTGCTTATCGGTGAAGCCTACGAAGTGGCCGTCGGGGCCAACATCACGGGGATGGGTCGGGTGTGTCTCGTCTGCGGGAACCCGACTCAATGGCGCGTAGATGCCCACTGACCCGCACTGCAGGTAGCGACCGATCTTCCCCTCAAGGGCCTCGATGACCACCCGCGCCCGGTCTCCCGTCATCGCGATCATGTGAATGGCCGCGTCGAACGTCTTGCCCTCCAGCGCCGTCTCCAGAGCCCCGGCCTGGCTGATGTCCACAGTCAAACGGCTGACGCCTTCGGGCAAATCGCCCTGGGTCTGCCCCCGATTGGCGACGGTAACGCTGTCGCCTCGCGCGATGAGCTGCCGCGCGACCTCCAGGCCCAGGAACCGGCTGCCCCCGATAATGAGCACGTTCATTGTGCGCTTCCCCTTTCGCGTCAAGTGATCGGCGTGGTCGGTGGGGTCTCAGCCCTTCAGGCCCTTCACCAAGCGCCGGAAACCGTCTAGCGGCACGTCCGGCGGAACGGAGTGGTCCACTGCCGGGAAGTACCCGCCCAAGTCCATGAGACTTCGGGCACGGGCGGCCTCGGCATCGATGGCCGCATTGCCCTTCGCCAACGCCCGCTTGTCGATATTCCCCGCCAGCACGATGTCGCCTCCGTACTCACGCTTCAGGGCCAGGGCGTCCATCCCCGCCGCCGACCTCCAGCCACAGAGGGATCAGCTCGTCAACGCAGCCGTCGCTGTCGACGAAGATCACGTCGATCCCGTGGCCGCGCATGAGCTCGCACAGCTTCACATACCGCGGCTGAATGAACTCGCGGAACATGGCAGGGGACATGAAGGACCGGCCCTTGTAGGCGATGTCCTCGCCGAAGGAGGCGAACTCGAAGGTCACGTGCTGCAGGTACGGTTTGATGAGCTCGAGGAAGAACCACTCCAGGTACTCGATCATCTCATGGACGAACGCGGGGTCGTCATAGAAGAGCATGCACAGGTTCTCCGTGCCGACCCAGCGCTGAAGCGTGTGGCCGTAGAAGCTCCCCGGCGCGAGGCCACGGGGGCAGTCTTTGCTTTCCCACTCCTGTCGGAAGGCGTCCCAGTCGGCGGGATAGCGTCCCGGCGTGGTTGGGTCGAGGCGCTCCCGAAAGCGCGCGAAGTCCTCCCGGGTCTTGACGGGATGGTCGACCCACTGGGGCATCTTCGATTCTGGGTGGTGCTTGAAGACGCGCTTGAGCACGCCGACCTCGTCGCGGATGGTCTGGGTTTCCTCATCCTGCGAGACGACCTCGGGCTCGAAGCTCGGCCGCAGTGAATATGGTCCGCCGCCGCTGAAAGCCACGCGCTCGAAGCCGAAGTACTCGGCGAGGTCGGCATCCTCGGGGAGGCCTTCGCCATGCCAGCGCTCGAGGGTCTCGGGCATGAACCAGCCGTAGTTGAGGTTCAAGGGGAGGAACGCTTCGCCCGTGAGTTCGCCGTGCGCAATCTGCAGAAAGCGTTCGCGTGGAGTCATGGTCAGGCTCCGCGTGAGAGTTGAGTGAGAGAGTGCGGGCATCGGGTCATCTGTCGTGTCGTGTTCAGAGAGGCCAACATGCAGCGGCCCGCCGTTGGGGAGACTGTTCGTTGACGGGAAAACACCCCCAAGAGAAGCAGGCCGCGAAAATGGTCTACATCGCACTGGACGTTCACCAGCAGTGTTCGACGTTTGGGCTGCGTGATCCTGGCGACGGCTGACATCAACGGCGCGCGGGCTGAAGACCCGCGGCTACGAAGGCGACGACTAACATCAACGGCGCGCAGGCTGAAGACCTGCGACCACAAGGGCGATGTCGCCGGTGGACATGCTCCGAAGGTCCCCGCACGGTGCGCGCGCAATAGTAAAGGGCAGTAAGCGCCCTCATCGACGACGCGGGCAGACCAGGGAAGGCGAGACACCCAATACATCAGTGAATGAGACTACAGACCACGCCACGGACGAGCCAACCGAAGCACCCGAGTCCTACGGGCGCCTGAGGATTGCCGCCAGCGTCGGGATGGTGCTCTTCGCCGCCTGCATCGTCGTTCCGTCGATCTGCCTGAAGACACTCGGGGCGGATTTCGACCTCAGTTTCGGCGACAAGGGACTCCTGGGCAGCGCACGCATGGCAACCCTCGTGGTTGCGCTGCTGATCATGGGGTACTTCGCGGATCGCGTCGGTAAGCGCGGCTTCCTCGCGTGGGGCCTCGTCCTGCTCGGGGCGGGAATGGCTGCGACGGCTCTCGCGGGAGGCTATGCAACGCTCCTCATTGCCCAGGCGATTGTGGGCATCGGGGCGGGCGCGATGGAGGCGCTGATCAACCCGCTGGTGGCCGAGCTGAACCCGCGCAATACAGCCCGGCACCTGAATGTGGTCAACGGGCTATTCTCCATCGGGCTGGTCGTTGCGGCGCTGCTTACGGGGGAGTTGCTGGAAGGCGGCCATTCGTGGCGCCTACCCTTCTGGCTGTGGGTGCTGCCGGCCCTGGGTGCCGCATGGCTGTTCGCGGCCCGGCGCTACCCGCCGATCCCGCAGGCCCACGAACAAGGGGGGCGATGGCGCGCGTTCATCCGCGACCCGCTGTTCTGGATGCTGATGGTCGCGATGGTCCTCGGCGGCGGCTGCGAGGCCGGGATGACCTTCTGGGGCTCGAACTTCGTCGAGGCGGAGCTTGACGCCTCGCCCCGGAGCGGCGCCTGGACCGTAGCCCTGTACGGTCTGTTCATGGCGATTGGCCGGTTCTCCAGCGGCGCCCTTGTCTCGCGCATCACTCCCCTGCGGCTCATGGTCGGGTCGGCGGTCGGCTGCGGCATCGCGACCCTCGGGTTCAGTTGGGTCCAGGGCATCGGCGCGGCCTGGACGCTGTTCGCCCTCGGCGGGCTGTTCGTGGCCTGCTTCTGGCCGACGCTCCTCGCGGTGGGCTCGGATCATATCGCCAAGGGATCAGCTACCTTGTTCGCATTGCTCGCGGCGGCGGGAATCAGTGGCTGCGTCATCCTGCCCTGGGGCATCGGGGAAGTCGCGGACGCCGCAGGTGAACTCGGCCTGCGAATCGGCGTGCTGTTGATACCCGCGTCGATGGTCGCGATGGTCGTGGTGCTGCTGATGGTCGGCGCAACGATCAGGAGTAGAGCCGCCGCGGAGGCCACACTGGACTGAGCGCGTGCGGGGCTCGCGCAGGTCTCTGGCGTGCCTCCGTGGGGCCCCGCCGATTGTGCGGCATCGGCACCCCACGGCTATCGAAGGTGCTGGCGCCCCGGCCGTCGTTGATGTCGCGGTGGTCGTGTTCCGTCGTAGCGGCCGTCGTTGATGTCGCCGTGGTCGTACTCCGCCGTAGCCGCAGGTCTTCAGCCTGCGGGCCGTCGTTGATGTCGCCGTGGTCGTACTCCGTCGTAGCCGCAGGTCTTCAGCCTGCGGGCCGTCGTTGATGTCGCCGTGGTCGTACTCCGTCGTAGCCGCAGGTCTTCAGCCTGCGGGCCGTCGTTGATGTCGCCGTGGTCGTA
>JALGSS010001070.1 GCA_029821745.1 Candidatus Zipacnadia bacterium | reverse complement strand
TCCCACACGTTTTCGTGGCCGGTGAGCGCGCGCCCGAACCCCGAGCCGCAGATGAGAACGTCCGCGTGCTCCACGAGTTCCCGCGTCTCAGGCGAGACCGAATCCGCATCCGTGCGCGCATAGTCAACGCTCACCTGTTTCCCGGCCTCCCGCATCCACTTGGCCGCTTGCAGCGCCGCTTCCGAGTGAAAGCCGTCCAGATGCAGATAGCGCGCCGACGTGATGTACTCGCGGTCCAACTCCGAGGGCCGCAGTGCGGAGTCGCGCAGGCCTCTCACGCTTGAAAAGACCCGCTCACCGGTCGCCTCGTCCACGTAGACGATGATGACCTGGGTCTCGGGATGGTAGCGTTCCACAAGGCGGCTGATGTCGACGCCGTTGCCGGTCAGAAACCGGACCTTCAGTTCGGCGACCTCATCATTCCCGGCTGTGCCCACATAGCCCACCCTCGCGCCCAGCCGAGAGGCCGCCACGCAGGCGGTCCCGACCGGCCCGCCACCGTCCACGCCGAATCGGCTTAGATGCCCGGGGGTCTCCCACGTAGGCATGTCCCCGATCTGCAGGAGCACGTCGAGGGTCGAGAGCCCCAGGCCCACAATGTCCATCTGCCTCGCGCCCGAACTCGCCATCACTGCACAACCACCGGCCGGATGTCGAGGAACTTGCTCGCCTCGATCAACGCCTGGGTCTGGTCGCCGTGGATCATGCTCGCATGGTGGATGAACCCTTCCTCCACCAGCGTACGATACAAGGCGTCATGATCTCGAACGGACACCCACGCCCACGTGCCCGCGAGGGTCTCGTCCGACGGCACAATCTCTCCGGTCGCGATGAGCATCTTCCACTCACCGTCGAACTCCGCCAGCCGGCAGAAGGTCACCGGTCCCGGGCGCAACTGGAATTGCATCAGTCCCGCCATCGGATCGCATTCAGGGACCGGCCCCGCTCCGGTCATGTCGAAACGGGCTCGCAACGCCACCTGCTCGGGGTCCTTCGCCAGGCAGACGGGGGCATTCCCGCAGTGCCAGGCCAGCAGCCGGTTCGGGTCCTCTCGGTGCTGGATCGTCCAGTCGATGAAATGGGGAAGCACCTCGCCCATGGACGCCCGGTAGTTGACCAGCATCGAGAGCGCCCCGAGCACGTCGGCCTCGCACGCCATCAGCATGTGTCGCCCCGTAAGCCGCCCGAACAGCGCACACAGTGACAGGCCCATCTCCCGCTGGATGCTCGGCCAGCATTGCATCGTCATCGCGGACAGCTTGTGCTGCTCCCAGAATCCCGTCAGCGCAAGCTCCAGCTTCGCCGCATTGACCAGGTACCGATCCGCGACCGAGATTATGGGCACCGTGCCTCGGATTTCGCCGATGGTTGCCTCAACCCGCGGGTCATCGTCGGCCAGTTCCCGGGCCTCATGGAGGATGTCGCCCAGATTCGTGAAGATGACATTCTGCCCGAACTTGCGGACCATCGCCGCCTCGTCATAGCCCACGGTCTCGAAGGTCGGCGGGCGCACCCCAATCTGCCCGATAATCTGCCCGATCCGCGCATTGCGCACGCCCTTCACGATCGAGACAGCCGACGCGAAGGTGGCCAGTTCAGCGCTCAATCCCTCCTCGCCCGGGAAGAAGATGCCTGCGTAGCGGAACGGGATCTTGCGCCGGTGCAGGCCCGAGGCCATGGACAGATTTCCGCAGTAGGAGTCCGACACGCGCGCCAGACTCGCGTCATCCCTCGCCGGAGGCTCCTTCGTGGCGTACAGCAGCACCGGCACGCGGAGCTTCTCGGCGATCTTGCAGGCCGAGCGCTCGTCGCCGAAATCCAGCGGACACAGAACCAGGCCGTCCACCTTCTGGGTCGCGAAATAGTCGGCGACCGCTTCGGCCTCGTCGAGATCATGCACCGCCCCCAGAGGCGTGGTGCCGGTCGTCGCATCCAGCGTGGCTCCGTCGGCAGACACCTGGGGCGCGACCACCTCGACGCCGGAGACAGTCTCCAGCGCGGCCAGACTGTCAACGCGCATCTTCTCGGTCCACGGCGTCCAACGGTTTCTGTATGAGGGAACAAACCCGAGTTTCACATTCAGCGCCATCGTTGTCTCCTTGATTCGCGGGTGAGAGCCGGCAGTCCGAGGCTATGCGCAGGCCGGCTGTGCCCGAGCATGCCCCCTGCTTCTCCAGGCGCTCGGCGATGTCCTCCGTCCGGCGGACCTGGGCAGGGGCCGGCACTCGCGACGGGGAACAGGGGGACAGTCGCAGCGACACGCCAACCCCTTAAGGCCGGGAATGGTGACATCATGACACGCCTTGTACTGGTTGCGTGCCTCCTGTTGGCGAGCTCTTACCTGCCG
Source organism: Candidatus Zipacnadia bacterium (assembly GCA_029821745.1). GTDB lineage: Bacteria > Armatimonadota > Zipacnadia > Zipacnadales > JABUFB01 > JALGSS01. The sequence goes on along the minus strand of JALGSS010001070.1, from coordinate 980 downwards.
CGGGACGCCTTTGCGCAACCGGAGAACGACACAGGAGCGAATGCCACGATGGACACGCAGAAGCATCGCGCCGACTGGATGGCCGAAGGCAGTTACGGGATCATGGTCCATTACCTCATCGCCCCACCGGGGGACACCGACGCCGAGAGGACTGCCGAGTTCAGCCGCATCGTCGATGCCTTCGATGTGGACGTGTTCATCGCCCAGTTCGCCTCCACGGGGGCCGACTGGCTCATCTTCACCATCGGGCAGAACACGGGCTATTACTGCAGCCCCAACGCGTTCCTGGATCAGGCCTTGCCCGGCCACACCTCGCGCCGGGACCTCATGCTGGAGATCGCGCAACGGCTCAAGGCCATGAACAAGCGCGTCATCGCCTACATCCCCGCCGAGGCGTCGGCGCAGTCTGACGCGGTACATGAGGCCTTCGCTTGGAATCCCGCCGACCAATCCGAGTTCCAGAAGCGCTACCAGGAGTTCATTCGCCAGTACGGGCTGAAGTTCGGCAAGCTGTTGGACGGCTGGTGGTTCGACGGGTGCTACGAGTGGGAGGTGTTCCACAACAGCCTGTACGACTGGCCTGCGTGGATCGCCGCCGCCAGAGCAGGCAACCCGGACGCCATCGTCGCCTTCAACGACGGCTCCTTCTGCATCAACAAGGTGAAGCCTGTGACGCTCCTCGAAGACTACCATGCCGGGGAAGTCCACACGCTCAATGATGGGAAAATCAAGCTCGGGCATGAGGATGACTCCCCGCTGTATATGCCCGATTCGCGGTTCATCGACCGGGTGCAGTGGCACGCCCTGCTACCCGTCGACAGCACCTTCGAGGGCGGCGAGCCGTACCACTACAGCGACGAGGTGCTGTTCAAGTGGGTCTCCGAGTGCAAGTCGGTCGGCGGCGCGGTGACTCTCAACCTGCCCGTGGGTCAAGACGGGCGAGTGCCCGAGGCGAGCATCGCCCAGATGCAGCGCCTGGG
>JALGSS010001069.1 GCA_029821745.1 Candidatus Zipacnadia bacterium | reverse complement strand
ACGCCGTCGAAGGCGGCCAGCCTGCCGTCATCCGCGAACTCCGCCGCGAGTTCGTCGATCATGTGGTCAATGCACTGCTTGCCATCTGGATCGCGGGGGGAATGCGTGGCGAAGTTGTAGAACCACATCAGGTTCGAGCGCTTGCCCCACGGGCCCTCGGTCGCGTGAGCCGCCGCGTAGCCCTGACCAGCCTTGAAGGCCTGCGGCTTCGTCCCGAAGCACCCGCGCCGGACCGTGAGCACATTGTGCTGAGCGTCCACGGAGAGAAGCTGGACCTGCTCGGCCTGTGTCCAGTCAGGTCGCCCTTGCTCGTCCAGCGCGCACAGGCCGATGTCCTCGTTCTTATCTTGATAGCGCCCCATGTTCGTGCGGAACAGCGAGGCGTCCTGGACGTGGAGTTCGCTTTCGCCCTCCTCGGCGGGCAGGTCGCGAGTGAGCGTGCAGCCGGCCCAGTACACCCAGTGGCCGGCGAAGTACTCCTCGGTGCCATCGCGCGGATCGCGAGCGTTTCCGTTGTAGTGCAGTAGGACGAGTTGCCGGGGATGGGCCCGCTTGAAGCGGGAGAAGAACTCAATGTTGCGCCGCGAGCGCCCGGGGATTTCCTCGTCGAGCACCTTGCCCTCAATGCCCGACAGGCGACTGAACTCCGCGTCCCAGTTCTCGTAGGGAACGCGGGGATTAGAGGCCATCCCTTCCGAGGCGCGGAAGAAGAAGGCGTGAGGCCAACCGCGCGTGAACAGGTCGAGGTCCTCGGTTGGGTCGGCCCAACTTGCGGCGGCCAGGGCGACGAGTACTGCGCAAGGCACAAGCAGGCGGCGCATGGTGCGCTCCTCCAGGCGGCAGAATCGAGGCACGACAGTTCTTATCCCCAGTTTCCAGCACGCAAGTCGAACCTTCGACGAGCAGGTTGGGAGGCATCCGGGCGGGAACTGGACCCGTGTCGCTCAATACCGAAAGGCGGTGGTCGGGTGCGGGCCGAGACGGTGTACATCGGCTGGGATGTCGGCGGATGGGAGGGCAAACACGACGGGCTCGCGGTGCTGCACTGGTGCGGCGCGAGCGGCCTGCAGGTCCTCGGCTCCCCCGTGCGAATGTCGCTGCAGGAGGCCCTCGTGGGAAAAACCCTCTGCGTGGGCAGGTTGCTTGCGGCCTGCGGGTCGAACGTTAGTTGGGAGCGGGCAGTCATCGGGATTGACGCGCCTTTGGGATGGCCGAGGGAGTTCGTGCAGCACGTGGTAAGACCGCCGGCGGGCGAGCAGGCGTACCTGCCGTCGGGCCCGGGGGAGATCAACAACCACCTTGCCTATCGGCTGTGCGACCGGGTCGTGCATGAGTGGTGCGGCAAGAAGCCCATGTCGGCGTCCTTCGACCGGCTGGGAAACAACGCCACGAAGGCCATCGCCGGCGTTCAGTTGCTCGGGGAGAACGACGGGGCCCTCCTGTCGCCGCAACAGGGCATGATCAGCCGCGTGGTGGCCACCGAGGCGTATCCCGCCCTCTGGAAGGACGGCGCGAAGAAGGAGGGGCAGCCCATCGAGGTCGCTGCGGGGGCGCTCTCGGGCTGCGAGTTGCCCGAGCCCGGCTCAGACGAGTGCGACGCCGTGCTGGCCGCTCTCAGCGCCGCGTGCTACGATGACCTCACCCAGCGCCACGACCGGGGGTTGCCCGTCCTGTGCCTGCCCTGGGATTACCTGGGCAGCGAACAGGCCCACCTCGGCGATGAGGCGCTGATCGCGGACGAAGGATGGAGCGGACGAAGGATGGATCTATTTCCCGCGTGCAACTGTCACTTAGGTAGAGGACGCTGACACCACTGCGAGGTGCATCGTACCTGTGTCCGAGAATCGATTCGTAGCCGCTGATGACGTCACGTTGCGCCGGCTGAGATCTGACGACGCGCCGCTCATCGGTGAGTTCTACGCGAGCTTGTCCGAGCGTGATAAGTACTTCTTCTATCCGCACCCGCTCGACGACGAACATGCCGTGGAAGTGGCCGCGACCGCCGAGGATCCGGGTTACATCACACTGCTCGCCACCGTGCCGGGGGAGGATGGCGAGACGATGATCGGTTACGCGTGGATCCGGTCAAGAGAAGGCGCTGCCGTGTGGTGGTTCGGCATCTGTGTGCGGCCCGGGTGGCAGGAGCGCCGCATCGGGACGCGTCTGCTGAGCACGCTGCTTGACCAGGCCCGTGAGGCCGGCGTGCGGAAGGTGGGCCTGCATGTGCACTGCGATAATGTCAGAGGCCGGAGCCTATACACGCGGCACGGGTTCGAGATCGTCGGCGAGAGCATCAACCAGCAGCAGAACGTGCCCCAGTATGTGATGGAAGTCACTCTGGACTGACAAGCCGTTATCTCTAGACGAGACGCCAACATCACGCCGCCGTGGGGCGATAGCGAATGAAATGGGTTCTGTGGATCATCTTGGGCGGGATTGTCGGCTGGTTCGTCAGCTTGGTGATGGGTCGCGACTTCAAGGGTGGCTGTCTGGCCTATGTAGTCGTGGGGATCATCACCATGGTCCTGATCGGCGTCCTGGTCAAGGTCTTCTGGACAGTTGTCGTAATCGCGCTCATCATCGCCGCCCTGGCCTGGCTGTTTGATCTGGCCAGGCGCTGAACCGTGGAAGGGGAACCAACGCCATGTTTAGCATCATCTCCTGGGTCATCACGGGTGCGATCGCCGGGTGGATCGTGAGCATGATCCAGAAACGCGATTTCCGGCGTGAGTGGGTGAACTTCCTGCTGCTGGGGATGTCCGGTTCCGCCATCGGCGGGATGGTCTACCGGCTTGCGGGTAGGCCGTTGGGCGGCGGCGTCATCGTGGAGATCGGCGTGGCTGTCGGTGGCGCGTTCCTGTTCATATGGCTCATCGATAAGCTCCGCTCAATGCAGCGGTAGCCCGGTTGGGCCGGCACTCAGTCATCCTCGCGCGGCACGAGCACATCCGCGATCACCGGCCGGTGATCGGAGATTTGTGTGTTGCCGACCTGGCAGTCCACCGGGCGCACGCCGTTCCCGCACCACACGTAGTCGATCCTCCACGCCGGGACCTTCTTCCTGATGAGGTACGTCAACCCGAGGCCGAAGCGCGTCGAGGCGAAGGAATCAGTCAGGTGGCCCCGCAACCGCCTGTATATCGCTGATGTTGGCGGCGTGTTGAAGTCGCCGCATAGGACAGCGGGACCCTTGTGAGGCATGACTCGCAGGATCTCGTCGGCTTTCTGGGACCGACTCCGCACGGCATTCCTCAGGTAGGGCCTCGCCTCGCGGGGATCGATCCTCAGCGTCTGGCCCCGGGTGCGACCGACGGGCACGTGGATGTTGAGGACCCTCAACGGGCCTCCGGGCAGGAGAACGTCGCACCCCGTGATCCCCATCGTGTGCCCGGTGGGAATTCGGAGCATCTTAAAGTCGCGGACCTCCCAGCGGCTGTTGACGCGCTGGGAGCCGACGCGCGTCTGATACCACCCGGGGCACAGGTCATCGAACGCGCCCGCGCCGCTCTCCTGCAGGCAGACGCGGACGCGGGTGAAGGCTTCCGTGTCTCCCGTGGGCGCAGGGGAACCGGTGCCCAGCGCGCAGCCCCCGAGGCCCACGGCGGCAAAGACCAAGATGGCCCCATTGAGTGCGAACACGGGCCAGCGCCGGGCGAAGGCGCTCCAGACACCCAGGAAGACGGGGATGGCCAGCCAGGACCACTGAGGCACGTAGGCGAGCAATGAGTTGGGCCAGCGGACCTCGGCGCGCAGGTGCAGAATGCCGAACACGGCGACGAGTAGGCCTCCGTGCAGCCAGGAGAGCACGCCCAGCGCCCGGGGCGGACGGCCAGCTCTGCGATTGCTTGGGGCTTTCCTCAAACGACGGCCTGCCTTCTCCAACGGGACGTCCTACTGCAACTGATACAGGCGCGTCTCGCCAAGTTCGAGCTCGACGTCGATGTGGTCGACGTCCTCGGCAATCAGTCGCCCGGTGGTGGCCTCTGTCACGTCACAGCGGCCCGGGAACACCAGATGCTTGGGGCCGGGGAACGTGGCGGTGATGCCTAGGAACTGCCCGTCTGTCAGGATGATATCATCAGAGTCGCAATACAGGTGAACGCCTGATTCCTGCAGGATG
>JALGSS010001068.1 GCA_029821745.1 Candidatus Zipacnadia bacterium | reverse complement strand
CTGGGCGATCTGAAGTCCCCCTACCGCGAGAGCCTGGTCCGACTGTGGAACCGGTGGCTCGCGGGCAAGTACGGGACCCGAGGGAAGCTGGCCGGGGCGTGGACTGTGGAGGATGTCTCGCAGCTTTCCGCCGAGGAGAATCCGCGGGGGTGTACGGTCGGGCTCCCCGGCGTCAGTGAGGGGTGCGATGGCTCCCCGCCGCGGATGGTCGACCGCGCGCAGTTCTTCGCGGGAATCCACCGGGGTTACCTTCGGACCATGGTCGCATTCCTGCGTCGGCGGGGCCTCAAGTGCCCTGTGTCGGCGGTGACGAAGCCGCAGGTTCTGCCGGACCTGTGGGCGTCCGCCGAGGAACTGGACTTCATCGCGTGCAACTACTACTTCGACCACCCATACTTCCGGCCCGAGAGCAACTGGCAGTTGCCGGCGTTCATCACGGGCAGTAGCCCGCTGCGCGCCGGGGCGCAGGAGGCCTTCGCGCCCAACATTGCCCGTGTGCGCGTGGCCGGCAAGCCGCTGGTTGTGCGGGAGTGGGGCGTCTGCTGGCCCAACGAGTTCCGGGGCCCGGGGATGCTCCAGGCGGCGGCGTACGCGTCCCTCCAGGACGTGGACGCGATGATCCTGTTCACCCTCGACGCGCGGCGCGGGTCGGCGAAGCTCGGGTATTTCGACGTGCGTCGCGACCCCACGCGGTGGGGCCTTGCACCGCTGTGCGCCCGGCTGTTCCTGCAGCGTCAGATCAGGCCCGCAGAGGGCACCGTGCGGGTGTCGCATTCGCTGTCAGATGTCTTTGCGTGGCCCGCGCGCACGCTCCCCGATGCGCCATACGAGGCGGCCCGCGTCTCGGGTATCGCGAACGTCTTTGCGGGCGACTCTTCAACGACGAATACGCCGCAAGCGCCGACCGGGGCGTTCGTGTCCGATACCGACGAAATCGTGCTTGATCAGGACGCCGGACTGCTCCGTATCACAAGCCCGAGCTTCCATGCCGTCGCCGGAGAGCTTGCGCAGGGGGCTGAGGTGATCTGTGGTCCGGTCCAGTTCCGGGCCAATGCCACGGTCTCCACGTGCGCCTGGCAGAGTCTCGACGGCCTGCCGCCCGGACGGTCCAGACGTTGGGTAGTCAGGTATGTCAGCCTCGCCCGAAACTCAGATCAGCAGGTTCGCGTGCACCTGAAGAAGAAGAACGAGACGATACTGGCCTTGGACAGTTCGGGCAGGGCGCCCGTCACCACGCTGGGCGAACCGTCCTCCGCTGAGACTGCAGTCTGGGTGGATGGCGAGGCGCTGCTCAGGGCCTTCATGCGGAACGGCTCCTTCGAGCTTTGTCGCCTCGGAAGCCGGTTGTATCTGTATTGCGACACTCCCGGAGTCCGCCTTGAATTGCCTGGTCTCGGGAGGCGGATCGTAGGCGCTTTCCACCCCATCGGCGGCGCTACGACGAAGCTGACCACAATCGAGCAACCGTTCAAGTGGCCTGTACAGGCCGCCTTGCTGGAGATACCGTTGGACCGCTGATCGCCGAGGGACTGAATGCCATGGAACTGAGCATTTTTGACTGCGTATCGCCGCTGGACTACCGCTATTATGGCGACGACCCCAATATGATCGAGCTGCTCGCGCCGTATGTCACGGAGCGGGCTTACATTGCTTCTGAACTTGAGGTCGAGGCGGCGCCTCGCGAACCGGGGTGTCTGCTCGCAGGGCGTGGCGGATGAAGTCGCGGCCGCGATCTCCCTGGTCACGCCCGAGGAAGTCCATGCCGAAGACAAGCGCATTCACCACGACACTCGCGCGATGGTGAACTGCCTGCAGGCGAAGGTCAGCGACGAGGCGAAGCCGTTCATCCACCTATCCCTGACCAGCTTCGATGTGAAGGACACCGCCCTGGCCCTGCCTGATCGACCTGTCCCTGCGGGAGAAGTCCACGCTGCAGACCGGGCGCACGCACGGCCAACATGCGGTGCCGATCACCTTCGGCTTCGCCATCGTCCAGTTCGTGAGCCGCCTGGGGGGGCGCATCGAGGCGTTGCGCGCCGCGGCGGATGGGCTGCGCGGGAAGATCAGTGGCGCAACCGGGGCGTACAACGCCAGTGGGCTGTTCTTCGACGACCCTATCGAGTTTGAGCGCGAAGTCCTGACGGAACTGGATCTGGAGCCGTCTCCCGCCTCGACGCAGATCGCTGAAGCTGAGTTCGTGACCGACTACATGCACACCCTCGTGTCCGCGTTTGGCGTGCTGGCGAACCTGGCCGACGACATGCGGCAC
>JALGSS010001067.1 GCA_029821745.1 Candidatus Zipacnadia bacterium | reverse complement strand
GGCCTTGCCGTCGGATGCCTGGAACGCGGCGACGGTGTCACTCCCGCCCACGATGAGCGCGTCACCGGCGAGGATCAGCCCGTCCTCGTACTCGCAGGGAACGCGCCACACGAAGCAGTCGTCCTGGGCGTGCCCCGCGCGGTTGATGCCTTCGGTCAGCTTCGCGTACTCCTCGGACTTCTTGTCGAGGTCCTTGCGCTTCGCCTCAAGGCCTCGCATCTCCCTGGTCAGCTTCACGTACCGGGCGCGGTCGAAAGAGATCAACTCGCCCCGGGCGACGATGTAGGAACGCTCGGGCGTCACGACAATATGCCTGGCCCCCGGGAAGCTCGCGAGATGATCGCGCGAGGTCCCGTCGAACTCCGCCAGGACCGCAGCGTTCCTGCCCGGCCCGTAGATCAGCGACTGGTCGCTCGTGACAACCGCATATGTGCCGCCACCACCGCCGAACTGCCCGAGACGCTTGCCCGTTCCTCGCTCGAACACCCATGGACCTGAGCGCCCGCCGGGGAAGTAGAGCTTGCTCTCCGACGCCAGCACGTATCCCTGCAGGGACACGTCGGTGAAGCGGAGCCGGAACAGCCCCGGGCCGCTGTCCGCGCCTGTGTCCGCGTTCAGGGCGCAGATGTACACGCCCTCCGACGGGAAGACGCCGACGCCGCAGTAGAGGATTCCGTCCCGCACGATGACGCCGGTGCGGTTCGGCCACAGCGACACCAGCTTCCCGTCGCTGGGCACCTGGTAGTCGCTTGGCGCGGCGCGGTACTTCCAGATCAGAGCGCCGTCGGCGCGCGCGACACAGTATACACACCCATCGTCAGACGCGAAGTAGATTCGGTCGCCCACAACATGCGGGGCGAACCGAACGGGACCATCGGCGGTGCAGAGCCACTGGACCTTCCCTGTCACCGCGTCGAGGCATTTCAGGGAGTCCTCGATCGAGCTCCCGAACCATACCGAGTCGCCCGCGGCGGCCAGTTGGAACACCGTGTCCAGGTCCAGCCGGTCGTGATTGTCCACGCCGGGGCTGTTGTAGAAATCCCTCGGGTCCGGGCCAGGCCACGCCGGACGAGTCCGCGCCGGGGACACGTAGACCCAGCGCTGTTGCAGCCGCGAGAAATCCAGGCCCTCGGCTGAGACGGCGCTGCGTGATGCGTCGCGGTTGTACGTAGGCCAGTCAGCCGTGGCATCCTGAGCGTGTATGGGGCCGACCAAGAATCCGGCAATCAGCGCGAGGCAGGCCACGGCCATCAGTCCGGTCAATGTCAGTCTCCCGTGCATGCGGGCATCGCCTCCGTAGGGTCCTCGTGGGTTTGACCATCGTCTCACGGGAGCCATCAATAATCATCCTTCGCGCGGTAGGTCAGGGAGGTGTAGATCGGCCAGCGGCATCCGCAGCCACCGGCTGACTCGGGCGACATCAAAAGTCCGCTGCCTGAGATCATCCCGATCCAGCAACCGGAGCGCAGCTTACCAAACTCGCTCTGCGTGCCGGCATTCAGGTCCCAGACTTCGTCGTTGAAGTCGCGGTAGTGCAGGGCGTTGGCCGCCGCGGTGACGGTGCCGCACTTGGACCGCCCCGGGAAGGCGATGTCGAGCTTCTCGCCGGTCTTCCAGTCATACACGTGCGGCTCCTGGAACATCTTCCCCTGGGCGATCACCGGATGTTGGATGTGGTGACCGTGTCCGAGCGCCACTTGTCGGTGGCTTGCCACAGAGCCTTCCCCTGGCTTGCGTCCCAAGTGCGCACATCGTAGGCCCCGTCGTGGGAGCTGACGACACCCACCTGCTCGTGGTCGCAGACCAGATACACGACAATGGGCGCCATCGGGTGCTCGTACTTCTGCTCCCAGACCTTGCCGCCGGTCGCAGCATCCAGGCAGACGAGCCACACATCGCTCCATAGTTCCGCTCCGAGCCTGCGTAACGGTGATTCGAGAGCCGCTTGCGCACGGCTCTCCAGGAAGTACATCCGCCCGTTGCCCATGGAGATCGTCGAGTTGATGATCAGGCCGTCGGTATACGTCCACACGCGCCGGCCGTCGTCGATCTTGTTCGCGAACAGGTTCTCGCCGCACACATTCTGGGTGTCCCGGCCCGACTTCCCGTCGAACCAGTACTTCGGTGCTCGATAC
>JALGSS010001066.1 GCA_029821745.1 Candidatus Zipacnadia bacterium | reverse complement strand
GGGGATGAGAGAGTTGTCGGCGCCGATCCCGAGGAAGTTGCCGTTGCACGCGCCCTCGCCGAAGTCATCGAACCGGTACCCGACCTTGTAGCCGAAGCAGAAGGTGTTGTGCACGTACTGCCAGTCGGCGCGGCCGAACACGAAGCCCTCGCCGTTGTTCAGTTGCCACTCGAACACCGGCGATTGGTGCGACCACCACGGGTTCCAGTGCACGTTCTCGATGCGCCCGATGTCGTACATCTGGTCCACGAACAGCCCCAGCCGCAGCGGCTGTCCGTGCACATTGCGGACCAGGAATCGGTGGGCCTGGACCGCCTCGATACCCTTGTACGGGTTGAGCAACTCGACATCAATCAGGCTCAGACTCATACTTCTGATCTGGATAGTAGAGGATGACGCCCTGCAGTGTCGCCTGGTCGGTGAGAGTGATGAAGGGCTCGCCTTCTTCGGACCCGACTCCCTCAGTGACCAGCAGGATCGTTCCCCATTTCGGGGCTCCTTCGCCGCCCCATCGCTTACCGGTATCCGAACTGGCGTATGTCCAACTTCCCTTGAGCGTCACGCCGGGGGGCACGCTCAGGTGCCCTGCTATGTTGAAGTTGCCGGCAGGGACGAGCACCGCGCCGCCATTCGCTGCCCCGGCGGCATCCAACGCCCCCTGGAACGCGGCGGTATCGTCGACCTCGCCATCGCCGACGGCGCCGAACTCGAGAACGCTACGGCCTTGAGCGGGCCACGTCTGGGCGCAAGCGGCACAGGCACAAAGCGCCAACATACAGATCGTCACGATGAGCATGGAAGGCCTCCCTGGGCACATGACGTCGTCACTATCCTCTCGAAAGGTACTGAAGCCGGCAATCAGAGCCGCCCCGGGGTCTCGCCCAGGGGGAAGCTCACTTTCTGCCCGGTGCGCTGGGACTCATAGACGGCAAGGTTGAACTCCACAGCCCGCCTTGCTTCTCGCCCGTCCACCAGCGGCACGCCGGTACCCTCGATCCACTCGATGAACGCATCAATCTGCACTCGGTGCGCGCCCACGGCGTCTCCGAGACCCGCCCGGGGATCAGCGGACGAGGTCTCTTCGCCGGATACCGCCTCGGCGAGACTCTCTTCGCCTTCCACATCCCAGTGGGTGATCTTGTCGGCCTCGATGATCACATTGCCCTTGGAACCGTGCACTTCGAGCCGCGACGCCATGCCCCTGTAGGTGAGGGTCGTGCCCTGCACGATCCCCTGCGCCCCGCTCCTGAACTGAATGGCCGCCGTGCCGATGTCCTCGGTCTCCATGTCGTGAGCCATCGTCGCCGCGTATGCCCCGACGCTGTCCACCTCGCCCATCACCCACAGCAGCAGGTCCACCCAGTGCACCGACTGGTTCATCAGGGCTCCCCCACCGTCCCATTCCCACGTTCCCTGCCATCTGTCTGTGTAGTAGCTCTGCTCGCGCCACCACGGAACGAGCGCGTTCCCGTAGTAGATCTCGCCCAGGCGCCCCTCATCAATCGCGGTCTTGAGTGCGCTGTAACTGGCGTACGCTCGGAACTGATGCACCGCCGCGAGCTTCACGCCATTGTCCTCCGCCGCCTGGATCATCGCGTCGATGTTCGCCAACGTCACGTCGATCGGCTTCGTCACGAAGCTGTGCTTGCCGGCCTTCGAGGCGGCGATGCTCACCTCGTGATGGTGGCTGCTGGGCGTGGTGACATGGACAAAGTCAATGTCGTCCCGAGCCAGCAGTTCATTGTAGTCGGTGTAGCTCGCCTCGGCTCCGTGGTTCTCGGCGGCCGACCGTGCCCTATCCTCAATGATGTCGCAGGTGGCCATCAGATTCGCCCTCTCCACCTGCGCAAGTGCGTCGAAGTGCACGGGGCTGATCACGCCGCAGCCGATGACGCCAACGCCATACGTCTTGCTCATGCCATTGCTCCTTCGCTGATTGCTGCCGCTACCAGAATCCGCAACGTGTCTCCAGGGCACGTGCTCACACGAGGACGACACCCGGGTTGTGTTGAGAAGAGACAATCATGGGCACGGGGTGTCGCGTCTTGTGCGACGCCGCTGTTTTGGCGCTGTTTTCAACACCCGTCAGATCGAGCAAGTCGCCGCCAGGTCGTTTCGCGCGGTTCGGGCGAAGAATCGCCCCCCAGATGCTTCATGAGC
>JALGSS010000119.1 GCA_029821745.1 Candidatus Zipacnadia bacterium | reverse complement strand
AGAGTACTCGTCCTGGTCGCAGTGCGTGAGCGGATTCGTGGAGCCGGGCGCGTTCGGCACATGGGTGTTCAGATAGCCGGAAGACGGCCGGCAGGTATCAGAAGGACGCAGGGAGAACAGTAGCCTGCGCAAGGCCGACCCAACACGAGGCGATCCGCTAGGCCCCAGGCGACCCGGGGCCTAGCGGTCATTCGGGAGGAGACGGCGATGGCGCTCAGCGTAACGCTATGGAACGAGTTCCGCCACGAGAAGAACATGGACGCGTGCAAGGAGATCTATCCGGACGGCATGCACACGGCCATCGCCGCATACCTGGAAAAGCACACGGACTTCAGGATTCGGCTGGCGTCCCTCGATGAACCGGAACACGGGCTGACCCAGGATGTTCTTGATGATACGGACGTACTGACATGGTGGGGTCACGCGGCCCACCACGAGGTCGAGGACGAGATCGTTGAGCGGGTCCACAAGCGTGTGCTGGCGGGAATGGGGCTCATTGCTCTACACTCTTCGATCCACTCAAAGATATTTCTCAAGCTTATGGGAACGACATGCAGCCTGAAGTGGCGCGAGGCCGGCGAGAAGGAGCGGCTGTGGGTGGTGTCACCAGGTCACCCGATCGTTGACGGCATCGGCGAGTGCATCGAGATTGAGCACACCGAGATGTACGGGGAGCATTTCGATATTCCGGCGCCGGACGAGCTGGTGCTGGTGAGTTGGTTCCCAGGGGGCGAGGTGTTCCGTAGCGGCTGCTGCTTCACACGAGGCGCCGGCAAGATCTTCTACTTCCGCCCCGGCCATGAGACCTTTCCGATCTACTACCAGGAGGACGTGCTCAAGGTCATCACGAACGCGATATGCTGGGCCTCCCCGGTGGACGGCCCGGAGTTCAAGCGGGGCAATGTGGAGCCCCTCGAGCCCCTGAGCCCTGCATCATAGGCCGGACGCAAGACTGCCGCACCAGCCGCCACGAGGAGCAGTTACCGTGGACAAGCGCACCGCATGGGGCCTGTGCCTGCTATTGTGTCTGACCGCGTTGGCCCACGCGCATCAGCCGCCGGGCGTCGAGTACAAGGTCTTCCAGTTCCCGGAGGATCGGCTGCCCATCATCGACGGGGACACCAGTGACTGGGACATGGTGCCTGGCGAGTATGCTCTCGACGGCTCGAAGCTCTCGGACACAGTCATGGGCAAGGGCTCGAACATGGACCCCGAAGACCTCAAGGTAGAGGTTACGGTGGGCTGGAGCCCGAAGTCAAACCGGCTCTATTTCCTCTACAAAGTATGGGACAACGACCACAACTTCAATCTGGCCCGGGGAGATATCTTCGAGGTCGTGCTGGACGCCGACCACTCTGGGGGCCGGTACCACAGCTTCGACGACGTGACGCCTGAAACCGAGGCGAAGCTCAAGAGCACGACCTGCCAGAACTACCACATCTACACGCCCCCGGCGCCGGGAAAGGCCTGGGCATGGGTGTGGGGCTCGCAGCAATGGCTCATTGAGCAACCGTGGTCGAATCATGCGTACGCGTACGAGTTCGGGATGCACGAGCCAGGTTGGCTGACCCTTGAGCTGTAGCACGAGCCAGGTTGGCTGACCCTTGAGCTGTACATCACGCCCTTCAACTATGCGAGCTACCTGGGGCCTGAATTCAGCGCGCAGCACCGCCTGATCGAGGGCGAGATCATCGGTTTGTCGTGGGCGGTCCTGGACTACGACAGGGATGACAGCAAGTACGAAGGCTTCTGGAACCTGTCTCATCACACCCGTATGGACCGGACGGCCGACCTGCTGCCCAATTTCCGTCTGATGCCGGTGGCTCCGTCACCGCAGCAATAGGCCGGTCGAAGGCGTCCGAGAGCCACTCAGTGGGGCGAAGTGAAGGTTTGCGTGGCGTTGCGTGTTTGTGCTACAATGCGCCACGGTCATAAGTTGCCACGCGACCTTGAAGAGCCGAGACGTGAGCGACGTGCTGGGCGGGCTGATGGCCTGCCGGCATGTTCGTGTGTTGGGTAATATCCGGTGTCCCTGCGGACCCTTGGACTCCCGGGGAGGATTTGAGTATGCGCAGGTCGGCGCGAGCACTGCTACCACAGATCGCGGTCATCATCACGGCACTAGTCATCGTGGGTGGCTTCCTCGGGTGCGGCGACAAGGGCGGAGGGGATGAACAGGCCGCGGGTGGCCCTGGTATGCCCGGTGGCCCTGAGATGGGCGGAATGCCGGGTGGACCTGGCGGCATGCCGGGTGGACCTGGCGGAATGCCCGGTGGACCTGGCGGCATGCCTGGCGGCATGCCTGGCGGAGCCGGCGGTATGCCTGGTGGCCCGGAGATGGGCGGCATGCCCGGTGGACCTGGCGGAATGCCCGGTGGGTCCGGAATGGGTGGTCCCGGTGGCGCTCCTGGCGGAGCACCCGGCGGAGCTCCGGGAGGGGAAGCTGGCGACGAGGGTGGCGGCGCGCCTGCGGCCGGCCCGGCCCCGGCAGCGCCCAAAGACGTCAAGCCTGCGCCCCCCCCGACCAAGGAGCAGACCGAACTGGTCGACGAGGCCCTCGTGATGTTGCGCACTCTCATGACGCGGAACGTGCCCGCTCCCGAGCCGGAAGAGGTCGAGGAGGGCCCGGCCGAAGACAGCGCGGCCCCGAGCCCGGAAGGCCCCGGTGAGCCGGGCGGCGACCCAGCGGCAGCGCAATCCGATGGCCCCTCCGACATGAAGTTCGCGCAGGCGGGCCCCGAAGGAGAGGGTGGCCCCGGCATGGGCGGTCCCGGTGGCGGCGGCATGGGCGGCCCTGGAGGCGCCGGTGCAGGAGCCGCACCCGCGGGCGGTGGGAGTATGCCCGCCATGGCCCTGGTCCAGACGATCAAGAAAGTCTGTCAGAAGACTCGCGGCATCCAGATGGCGGACCGCAAGTGGTTCAACGAGTATACCTACTTCGAATCCAAGAGCCTGCTTGACGAGGTTCTCACTCAATACAGCGATTTCCCCGTGATCCAGCTTTCCCACGCGGCCCAGGTGAAGAGCGACTGGGAAGGCTACCTGTGGCACTGGGCGATGCGCAAGATGCTCCAGCAGACGGACTTCAGTTCCCTCGAGGACGTCGGGGCCCACGTCGCGAAGGCGCGTGTGGCTCTAGCAGGCATCCACGCCCTCTGTCGGTACGGACTGCTGATGCACGATGTCGACCGCACGCGCTTGGGCGGCATCATATTCCCCACCGTCGAGCACGCGGCCAACTGCATCCAGTTCGCTTTCGGCAACCCCAACTACGATCCAGCCACGGTCAAGCGCGACGAAACAAAGCGCAGCCGGCTGATGGTTGAGATCTTCGACAACTACCTGAAGCAGGGACACAACTGGTACTGGGAGCGCTCCCGGAACTGGTCGTACCTGTCCCGTGTCTCCGCGAACGTCCCGGCCTACTACTGCGATTCCTGCGGTCTGAAGATGACGCGGGACCACCAGACCTGGCGCTGCCCCCGTTGCGGCAAAGCGGCACGTTTCGCGGTCCCCGGCACCTTCGAGGTCGTTGAGCCCAATGACTGCCTTGAGTGCGATCACCGCGACCAGTACCGGACCTCGGCGCTGCAGTGCCCGGCCTGCGAGTCAGGCCCGGCCCGAACGTACAAGCTCCGCCGCGGCTGGAACGCCCCCACCTTCGCGCGGCGCCGGCAAGGCATGAAGAATGCCCAGCGGGTCCACCATCTGGCCTCTCTCGTCTTCACCGAGGACGCGTGGGTGCCGACCGAGGCGGACCGTGACGCGTACGAGACGTGGGTAAAGGCTTCCACGTGCCCGGAGCGAGTGCCCGAGTTGCATCAGATGCAGCTTGAGGTACACGAACTGCGACTGCGTGAAGCGGCGCTGCCAAACGGCAAGCGATAGCCGTTGACCAACCGACCGAACCGACGAAGAGCTTGACCAGCGAAGCCGTCACTTTTGCTGTCGAAAGCAATACCCCCGGAGGGTGCTGGATGAGACATCGCCTAATCATCGCAGCTATCGCACTTGCCGTTCCGGTTTTCTTCCTGGGCTGCAAGGAGCCCGAGGTGGTACAGGCACCGACGCCCCCCCCGGCTGACCCCGGGTGGCCTGCGCTGTCGCTTCAGGACGCGGCAGTGCAGTTCGATCTGCAAGAAGCCCACTATCACATCCGCAAGGGCCGGTATGTGGCCCCCGACAGCTACGGGGCCGAGGCGGAGATGCCCTACGCGATGGGCTATGTCCAGTGGGCGTATGAGATGCAGACCGACAACGATAAGGCCATGGATGCGGCAGACCACCTCATACTCGAGCAGGGCAGCGACCTAAGTGTGCCATACGCCACCGAGGCCCGGTGCAAGTGGTGTGGCTACAAGCTTCCTAAGCAGCTCAGCCAGTGGCCTGTTGAGAACGGCCAGAAGGTCGTGGAGTGTCCGCGTTGCACTGCCCGAGATTCCTTCGTGCGTGGCCTCGTCTACACGTGCCCCGAGTGCCACGACGTAGTCGCCGGCACCGCCGTGGGCTCCCCATGCCCGACCTGTGGGCGCCAATTCCGCGCCCTCCAGAAGGAGTGCGCGAACTGCGGCAAGGTGGTAGACATCCGGTCGCGGGCCGGTCAGCGGTGCCCCTACTGCGGCGTGAAGTGGAACGCGGATATCCCATTCGGCAACTGGCCCGCGAGAGCGCCCGTTCCCGTCAACTACCTGGGTGAGGGCGAAGGCGTGCAGTCCGAGGCCTACTCCGCCGTTACGAGCTTCCAGTCTCCGGACAAGACCACGCTTCCTCCCGGGGAGGATGGTGTCGTGCGCTCGTGGATCCACCGACACCAGGGCGAGAGGGACGCGATTGCTGAGTCGGGCGGCGCTGCAGCCGCTCCGTCCGGTGCCGGCGGTGGCGGAATGGGTGGCGGAATGGGTGGCGGAATGGGTGGCGGAATGGGCGGACCAGGCATGGGTGGCGGAATGGGCGGACCAGGCATGGGCGGCGGAATGGGCGGACCAGGCATGGGCGGACCGGGCATGGGCGGCGGAATGCCTCCAGGGGCGCCCGGCGGAATGCCTCCAGGGGCGCCCGGCGGAATGCCTCCAGGGGCGCCCGGCGGAATGCCTCCAGGGGCGCCCGGGACGTAGACATGCGGCGGGTGCGAGAACGCTAGATTCCGTCGGGAAACAGCACACAAATCCACAGATTCGAATCCCGAGCCGCCGATCTATCGGCGGCTCGACATTCTTGGAGAGGACCATGTTCAAACTCAGCGTTATCAGCGACGAGATCTCCCAGGACTTCCAGCGGGTCATTGACGTCTGTACGGAGTACGGGGTCAGCATGGTGGAGCCACGCTCCATATGGGACACGCCTCCCCAGGGCCTCAACGACGACCAGATCCAGCAGATGAAGCGGATCATGGACGAGAGCGGCTTCAAGGTTCCCTGCATCGCCGCGCCGTTCCTCAAGTGCGATCTCGGCGACGAGGCCCAGTACCAGGAGCACATCGGCATCCTCAGGCAGTGCATCAAGCTCGCCCATGAATTCGACTGCAAGATCATTCGCGGCTTCACGTTCTGGAAGACCGGCCCGGCGGAGAGCGTTTGGCAGCAGTTGCTGGACGCCTATGCTGAGCCGATCAAGATCTGTGAGGAAGAGGACATCTACATCGGGATCGAGAACGAAGCGTCCACGCACATCGGGACGGCTGCCGAAGCCGAGAGCATGTACAAGGCGCTGGGCAGCGACCGCGTGCAGGCGATCTGGGACCCGGCCAATGAGGTCTATGCCGAGGACGGGGAGCTTCCCTTCCCCACCGCATTCGAGCGGATGAAGCCGTACATGATCCACATGCACATCAAGGATGCGGTGCAGGACCCCGAGGCCGACGGCGGGGCGCGCTGCGTGCCGGTCGGCGACGGCGGATACATCGACTACCCGGCCCAGTTCCAGGCGCTCATCGACATGGGCTACGAAGGAGCCTGCAGCCTGGAGACTCACTGGCGACCGTCTTCGGAGCTCGACGAGGAGAGCATGAACAAGCCGGGCGGCGCCGCGTTCTCCGCGGGTGGCGAGGAAGCCAGCCGCATCTGCTTCGACAAGATCCTCGCGATGGTCGAAGCGCTGGACAAGTAGGGCGCACAGCAAGAAGCATCGCAAACGCCGCCGGGCATCGATCCGGCGGCGTTCCTGTTTGTTGGGGGGTCAGATCCCGGCAGCGCCCGGGTCTCGTCCGGTCCTCGCCACGACGACTTCCCTCATCTTCTCGGTGATCGCCCGGACCGGGACGACCAATGGGCTCCTTATCTCAGGCCAGTCATGGTGGACCGTCCACCCAAGGAGGCCCGCCCGCCACACGCGCTTGATATGCTCGACGGGAATGAAGGCCGAGCCTACTCCGAGCAGCCGCACGCCGAGACCCGACGGATAGACAAACCAACTGAAGAAGGGGATCGTCGCGTGCAGCCACGCGATCCTGCCCCAGAGGTCGCGTTTCACGAGTACGGGTATCTCCTGGGGGTGCGACGTGCGGCGGTACGCGCCGAACACACTGTAACGAAACGGGAACGCGAGGACACTGAAGACCATGAACAGCGCTGGGATGACAACCGGCACAAGCCAGGGCAGATAGGTGGGCGGCCCAGCGTCCATCGTGACGAACTCCCACAGCCCGACCGCGTTCCATAGCACCACGATTACGACTGTGTATGCAAGCGCCCATCGATGCCGGTTGCATGCCTTCAGTTGCGGCTCCTGCACAGCGCTCTCCCCTATCGCCGTCGCCGGAGGTGACGGACTCAGCGACCTGGTGCCTGCAACTACAAACACGCACCGCGCAGCGCGGTTTCACGAGTTCTGGGCTTTGACCAACGCTTGGGGCAGGTGTATACTTCTTTGGCTCGAAGAGCGTAAGCCCGCCGTCAGCAGCCATCGATACAGCTATGTCAGTCATGCCAACAGCCACTGAATGGGGGCGCAACCGCAGGCGCATCGGGGCCGTCGCGGCGTTGGTTTTCATCGCCGTGTACGGGGCCGATGTGGCTGTTCTTGCCTGGCCCGAGACCCTCCTCGGCGCGAAGTCTCAGCCAACACGCGAGGAGATCAAACCCCGCAGGCTCTGGGCTTATGTGCCTGTTGCCGCCTCTTCGCACGATGCCGACTCGCTCCCCGACGCGACCGCAGCTCTGTTCGACCGGGTGGCAATCTACGAGAGCCTGGCGAATAATGACTTGGTTCGCCAGGCGCGCAAGATGCGCCGGCGCTTACGCATTGATCTCGATGCCGTCCGCCACAACGGCTACGTCGCGATGCCTGCGCGAGACCTGGTGCGCTGGCTCGGCGGGGCGTTACGTTGGAGCGGGACGGGGCCGGCGCAGGCGCTCACCGATGACGGCCTGCTCGTGCTGTACCCGGGCGAGAAGCGGGTCCAGCGCAACTACACGGACGTGCCGGTGCCTGACCCGCCCTTCGTGTCCGGGGACGATCTGTACCTCTCACTGGCCGGCGCTGCGGCGGCTTTCGGGATGGACATGGATCGCGACCCGGCGAGCGGCGTATACACGCTGGCACGCGCGGGACGCGAAGTGCGCGTCATCCCGCGCGAGGACGCATTTCACATCGAGATAGACCGCGACGGCCGCTGGCTTCAGGTGTCGTACGCGGGGCATTTCGTCAAGCACTACCGCGCCTGCACCGGTGAGGGACAGAACACGCCGGTGGGGCAATTCCACATTGAGAGCAAGAGTGTGTGGCCGTCCTGGCGGGCATACTGGGGCGACGTGATCCCTGGCGCGAGCCGACGGAATCCGCTCGGCGCCCGCTTCATGGGGACGTCGGCGCGCGGGCGCGTCACGGGCTGGACCATCGGCATCCACGGCACGAATCAGCCGTCATCCATCGGCCGCCGGATCTCGGGAGGCTGTGTCAGGCTCCTCAACAAGCACGCCATCGAGCTGTACGAGGTGATCCCGATAGGGACCCGCGTCACGGTTCATGAGTGATACGAAGGATTGAGCGTCGGATGATAGTCGGTGTCGGCACGGACATCTGCGCAGTGAAACGGATGGAGTATATGGCGGACCGGTACGGGACACGCTTCCTGGACCGCGTCTTCACGGCCGAAGAACAACGGGCTTCCCGTCGGAAGGCGGGCACCGGCGAGCGACTGGCCGCGCGCTTCGCCGCCAAGGAAGCCACCATGAAGGCGCTCGGCACCGGCTGGGCGTGCGGCGTGAAGTTCGCCGACATCCACGTCAGCAACGAGTTCGGCGGGCGCCCGGTTGTGACCCTGGCCGGTGACGCCAAGGCCTGGGCCGACTCGCTGGGCGTGACACACATCCACGCATCCCTGTCCCACGAGCGCGAGCAGGCCGTGGCGTTCGTCGTGCTCGAGAACCTGTCTGAGAGCCGGCCGGGCCCTCAGACCGGTGACGCCGGCTCGTGAGGAGGTCACCGGGGGCCGTTACTTCCCGCGCATCCACCTACTCATGCGCATCCTTGACCGGTACCTGCTTCGACTGATGGTCCTGCCGGTGCTGATCGGCCTCGGCGTGTTCGTGGTCATCATGCTGTCCGAGACCGCCATCAAGCTGGGGGACACGCTGATCGGGATGCGTGTGCCGCCCCGGCTCATCGCGCAGTACTTCCTCTACCGAGTTCCCCGAGCCATGTCCTGGTCGCTTCCGGTCGGCATTCTCGTCGGCGTCGCGATGACGTGCGCCCAGATCGCGCGCAATGGCGAAGCAACGGCGATACGAGCCGGCGGCACGAGCCTCAGACGGTTGTGGGCCCCGATGATCGCGACGGGCGTCCTCGGGGCGGCTGCCTCCTTCGCGATTGAGGAGTTCGTCGTGCCCACGGCAAACCAGCGCGGCACGGAAGTCTTCCGCCGCATGACCCACTCACAGCCCGTGATGAGGCCCCGCAGTGAGCAGGTCTTCCGCGACAAGGAGGGCAGGCTCTTCTACATCGGCTACATGGACGATGAGACGAACCGCCTCGAGCGCGTGATGGTGCTCACCGAATACCCCGGAGCCGGGCTGCGAGTGTTGACAGCGGCGAAATGGGCGGAGCGCTCCGGGGATTCCTGGCTCCTGCGCGAGGGCGTCACGCTTCACTTCGACGAGAACGGGGAGCAGACCGGCGAGCCGCGGCACTTCGAGGCCGAGAAGATTCAGTTCTGGACGGCGCTCGAAGACTACTACCTGGATCAGCGCAGCGACTTCGAGATGACCACGCGGGAATTGCGGGACCGCGTGTCGGCGCTGGAGATCGGGGGCCTGGACGCGCAACGCTGGCAGGTTCGCTTGCAGTTCAAATACTCCATGCCCGTTGCTTGCATCGTCTTCGTCCTCGTTGCGGCCCCCCTTGGAATTCGCTATGCGCACTTGGGGAGCTTCGCGGGGATCGTGATTTCGATCCTGATCGTCTTCCTGTACAACGGAGTGCGCTCCTGGGGCCTGGCCTTCGGGCTGGTCGGGGACCTGCCACCGATCTTTGCCGCATGGGCCCAGAACATCATCTTCGGTGCCCTCGGGCTCTGGCTTGTTGCGAGGGGACGGTAGCGTCGGGGTATCGTGCCCTGAATTCAACTACCCCCGATCATCTCTTCAATCGCCTCGCGAGACAAACGCTCCGCCGACGTGCCGGAGCCGGCCGCCACAATCGCGCCGGCGGCATTGCCCCACCTGAGCAGTTCCTCGTCGCTCTTCCCGCCCAGCAGGGCGCACAGCAAGCCCGCGTTGAAGGCGTCTCCGCAGCAGGTGGTGTCGACAACCTCAACGCTGAACCCGGGGACTAACATCTCCGCCTCCCCCGTGAGCAGGCCGGAGCCCTCGGCTCCGAGCTTGACTGAGACGCGCCCGGCCGACTGAGCCAGCGCGCGCGCCGCCTCCATGGGATCCTCCACGCCAGATATGCGCGGTCCCTCGACCTCATTGGGCATGAAGACATCAACAGCGGGCAGCACATCCACGATGCCGCAGTCCCACGTCTCGTAGGGATCGTAGCCCGTGTCGAGGGAGGTCGTGCATCCCTGCTCGCGGGCGCGTTCGAAGACGCTCTTGATCGACGGCTGGAGCTTGCGCTGCATGAAGTAGCTGCCGATGTGCACGTGGCGGGCCTGGGCCAGGAGGTCGTCGGTGACATCGGCTTCGGTGAGAGAATCGATGGTCCCCAGGTAGGTCACGAAGGCTCGGTCCGACGCACCAGAAAGTGACACCGTAATGCCGGTGTTCAGTTCGTCGTCGCGGATGATGAACTCCGTGGACACGCCGATCTGCGTGAGCTGCTCAATGAGGAAGTCACCGAAATCATCGCGCCCGACCCGGGCACGCAAAGCCGCCCGCATCCCCAGCCGCGCCGCAAAGGTCGCCACGTTCGCCGTGCACCCCCCGAGGTGCATGCCGACAGCGTCAGCGAGCACTTCCTCCCCGAAGCGGGGCATGCGGTCCACCCCCGAGAGAATCAGGTCGACATTGACGTCACCCACACAGAGAATGTCGTAGTTTGCCATGACAGGCGCCTTTGCGGTAGGTTGTTGAGTGCTCTCGCACACTCTATTCGCCCCGCGAAGTCCGTTACCTGCGGGCGCCGCCGAAGCAGGTAACGAAGCCGCCACCTGGGAACTATCTATCTCGCGCGCGGCGCCCCGGCAGGATGGCGGGGACGCGCATTGCGCCCCGTGCCTAACATACATGCGAACGGAAGAGGGACCTGCACATGCCAAGACTACGGCCGCTAGTGGCTGCTGCTCTCATCATTCTCTGCGCGGCGTCAGTTGCCTGGGCCGCTCCGCCACCTCTGTTCTACGCGGTGTTGTCCGACACGCAGAAGCCGGACAACGACCCGCTGACCGACTTCCGCTGGGCGGTTGGGCAGGTCAATGAGATGACGCCGGACTTCGTCTTGATGCCCGGCGACCTGACGAACAACGGCACCGTGAACCAGTATGAGAACGTCATGGGGGTCGCGGGCAAGATGCGCGTGCCCGTCTACTACGCAACCGGCAACCACGAGGGCCCGCCAGGAGAGGCAACCTACCGTCAGCGCTTCACACAGTACACGGGCAGCGCGCCTTACTACCACGTGCAGGTCGGCGGCTGGCACTTGTTCGTGCTGGACTCGGTGCGGTTT
>JALGSS010001065.1 GCA_029821745.1 Candidatus Zipacnadia bacterium | reverse complement strand
TTCATACGTGTTCCAGCAGATGGTCGTGCCCTTCGTCGGCGCGAAGCAGACCCGCCCGGACTACCCCGGCACGTTCAACAAGCGTACTTTCCCCATGGGTCTGGACGCCATGAGCGCCCTCGGGTCGGCGCGCGCCTACCAGATCGCCGATGAGGTGTACGAGCAGCCGCTCTTCAATAACTACGAGAAGCAGATGCGCAAGCTGCAGGGGGAGATCAGCGAGTATGACGACGAGCGATGGAGCTCGAACGTGTACTACGGCTGGCTCCATACGCTCAGATACCTGCTCGAAGTCAAGAGCGAGGGCTACCCTGGGTTCATGCAGAGCCAGGCATGGGTGGACAAGCAGCTCAACGCGGCCCTGGGTAGCTGGGCGGAACTGCGTCATGACACGATCCTGTACGCCAAGCAGTCCGTGGTGGCAGAATGCGGGGGCGAGGGCGGCGAGAAGGAGCCACCGCCGCCACCGAAAGGCTATGTGGAGCCTGAGGTGATGACCTGGCCTGCAGGCCCGCAACTTGCTCGCCGACGAGGCCCTGGCGAACACCTTCGACGAACTCATCTCCCTGCTGAAGTTCCTGCAGAACGTATCGATCAAGCAGCTCGCCGAGCAGGCCCTTACGGCAGAGGAGTACAAGCAGATCGAGTTCTACGGGGACACTCTCGCGCGGCTCAACCTGTACTCGAAGCGGGGGGCCGCCGGGGATGAGATCACCAGCATGACGGACAAGGACATGGCGGTGGTCGCGGACGTGCACACCGGGCCCATCGGCGACGTCGATTACGCACTGGAGGAGGGGGTCGGGCACGCCAACGAAATCTACGCCATCTACCCGTGTGAGGGCAAGCTGCTGATCGGTCGGGGCGCCACGTTCTCGTACTATGAGTTCACGGTGACCGTCGACAAGCGCATGACCGATGAAAAGTGGCAGGAGAGCCTCGTGTCCGGAGACAAGCCGCGCCCGCCGAAATGGGTCACGAGCTTCATGAGCAAGCTGAGGCGGGAAGGAGACGACTCCATCGAGGTGGAGGTCGTCCCCGAGTTCACGAGAGGGGGCTGTTAGTGGCGCAGCGCTACGGTTGTGTTGAAGAACGCGAGATAGCCGTGGGGTGCCGATGTCGTACAATCGGCGGGGCCCCACGGATGCGCTCAGGGCGGCCGAAAGGCCCTGTGGGGCCCCGGTCATTGAGACCCGGCACGGGTCACTTGACCCCGCAGCTATCCAAGTGAGCTCTCCAACACAGCGCTGCCCGCGCGCGGCCCTTCTGCTGTGTATCGCCCTGCTGCCGGGCTGCCTCTACGCCCCCCAGGAGCCACGTGTAACCGTGGCCTGCGTGGGGGACGTGATGCTCGGACGCGGCGTGGCCCGAGCCTGCGGCAAGTATGGGAACGGGTATCCGTTCGAGGCGCTCGGGGAGTCACTGGCCAGAGCGGACATCACCTTCGGCAACCTGGAGGCGCCGCTCGCGGTCGGCCCGGTGAGAGACCCACGGGTGAACGCGGTCTACGCATCGCCCGGCATGGCGCCGGTCCTCAAGCAGACCGGATTCGACGTCATGAGTCTCGCCAACAACCATGCGATCGACTGCGGCCGAGGTGGCCTGCGCCAGACCCTCAAGGCCCTGGAGCAGGCCGGCATCATCCCGGTGGGGGCGGGCAAGAACGCCGCCTGCGCGGAGGCCGGCGCTGTGTTGTCCAGTCGAGGGATCCGCGTCGGGTTCGCCGCCTACTCGGGTTTCCCGCAGGCCACGTTCGTGCATGATCCCCAGCGTCCGAGCATCGCCCTGCTGAACACCGACAGACTCCGCCGGACCATCCCTCCCCTGCGTCGCCTGTGCGATGTGCTCGTGGTCGCCTTCCACTGGGGGAAAGAGGGCGTGGCGGAGACCAGCGATCACGAGCGCGCCCTGGCTCACCTCGCCATGGACCTAGGGGCGGATGTCGTGGTCGGCCACCACGCCCACGTCCGCGGGGAGATCGAGCACCGCGACGGGAAGCTGGCCTGCTACTGCCTGGGCAATCTCGTCTTCGACCCCGAGAGCTACGGGGGCAATGAGGGCTGCATCCTCACGTGCGAGTTCGGCAAGACGGGGCTGGTGGGGGCGTCCACCACACCGGTCTCGGTGGTGAATTGCCAGGGACGCCACGCGGGCCGCCGTCGTGTTGTCTACTCCGCCGACGAACAGGAAGTCCGTCACCGCGCTCCGCCGCCATTTCATCAGCTCGAAGCGCAGATACCGGGCGCTGATCGGCTCTTCGGGCTTCAGCCAGAGCAGCCCGGCGCTCTTGGGGCCAAATCGCTCGATCGCGACCGGAACATACTGCTCCCCGTCGAGACTCCCGGACACAGCCACCTCATCGGGGTTGTACGTGCCTCGGCCCGCCCCGTATTGCTGCGTGATAAGCGCCAGCGTGCGTTCTTGCCCCAGGTCAAGGTCCATTGTGATGGTCAGGCTCTGCCCGACCTTCGGGATTGACCAGCCGACCGACAGATGGTCCGCGTACAGGCCGTCAATCACGCCGTCAGTGAGCTTCTCCCCGTCATCCGCATAGACGCCGACGCTCGAGTTGCTGAGTGTGTACGGGCATTTCAGCGCGAGATTCTCCCGGTCTGAG
>JALGSS010001064.1 GCA_029821745.1 Candidatus Zipacnadia bacterium | reverse complement strand
GCGGTGGATCACAGCCATTTCGTCTTCCGAATCCATGATGAGGGCGAGACGGTATCGCTGGACCCGTGGATTCTCTTCCGGCAGATGTATGAGGACTTCCGAGTGGGCGCGTGAAGCGTCTCGGAAGCAAGATGGGGCTGGCGCCGCGTTGAATGTCCGGCGTCAGTGATGCGACTCCACCCGCACAAACACATCATCGGGGACGACCCCGCCGAAAGCGTGAGCCACCATGGGAAACATCCGGGTACAGGCCAACTACTATCAGGAGTTCGATGCCGACTACTCCCTGGACGTACCGGGAGAAGGGTACGGCGGCTGGAAGAAGGGCGAGATCGAGATCTCCGCGTCGCACACCGCCGTCGTGGTCATGCACGCCTGGGATTGTGGCACATTCGAGGAGTTCCCCGGCGTCTGGCGCTCGTGCGAGTACGTTCCGCGGTCCATCGAGATCGCGCGCGATGTGTTCCCGCCGCTCCTGTCGGCCGTGCGCGCGTCGCCGCTGCCGCTGTTCCATGTGGTAGGTGGGGGAGACTACTACAGCCACCTGCCCGGGTACAAGCGCGCGGTGGCGCTGGCGGGCGAACAGCCCCCGGGCCCGGAGCGGGTGGCGAGCGATCCAGTTCTCGACAAGCTTCGCGCCTTCAAGGCGGACCATGTCTGGCGAGGGGCGCACAACAACGCGGACCGCCCCAAGCTCGGCGAGAAGCTGGACTTCTTGGAGCAAGCGCGGCCCCAGGACGATGAAGGCGTGGCGGAGAACAGCCCGCAGCTCCTGGCCCTGTGCAAGGAAGCGGGCATCAACCACTTGATATACGCGGGGTTTGCCATCGACGCGTGCCTGCTGACATCCCCCGGGGGAATGGTGGATATGCAGCGTGGCGGCGTGATGTGTTCGGCGATCCGCCAGGCGGTGACGGCCGTCGAGAACAAGGAGACCGCTCGCACGCAGGCGGCCAAGGAGCTCGGTCTGTGGCGAGTCGCCGTATCATACGGGTTCGTGTTCGACGTCGATGATCTCATCGCGGCATTGGGTTGAGGAGCAGAAGTGCTTGGTCTGAGCCGAGCAATCCCGGACCAATCTATCCAAGTCTTCTTTCGGGACGTGCATCTGACCTATTGAGGGCGAAGGATGAATAGGGAGACAGTCATGATGAAGCACCGTGTCGCGCCGGCCTTGATCGCGTTGTGCCTGCTGTTGGTGGGCAGTGGCATGGTTCAGGCGCAGCCGAGCGCTGCGACGATCGAGTTCGGCGAGCAGACGTGGGATGTGAAGACGGTCAAGCTCTGGGGCCCCGGGCCGAATCGCTGGAGCGCGGCGAATGTGCGCGTGGACGACGACGGCCTGCACTTGAGGATCGCGCAGGAGGGTGGAGAGTGGACGTGCGCGGGCCTGGCCACCGCGAAGGGACTTGGCTATGGCGAGTACCGGTGGGAGGTCGAGGCGGATTTCGCGGACATGGGCACCAACCACGTGTTCGCGTGCTTCATCTACGAGGCGGACGACCGGGAGATGGAGGCCATCGAAGTCTCCCGCTGGGGCAAGTCGGACAGCGAAACAGTCTTCCAGCATGTGGTGCAACCGGGGACGGCAGAGAGCCGGCACCGGTTCTTCACGAGGGCGCGCAGGCTGTTGATCTCACTCCCGCTGACGCACTGGACGTACGCCGGGCCCAAAGTGCCGCTGCCGAGCGACAAGGCGCGCGCGAGGATGAACCTGTGGCTCTTCAGGGGCAAGCCGGGGAGCCAAGGGACCTTTGAGGCCCTGGTACGGAGCTTCAAGTTCACCCCGATGCCCGACCCGCCCCCCGGCGAGAAGAAGGTGTACGTGAAACTGAGCCGGACAGGGGACACAATCTCAGGGACGGTCGTCGGCGTGCCGGATGAGGATCTCGACAAGTATGAGGTCAGGCTCTACCCCACGAGCAGTCTGTCACCGCTTGGCCTTTACCGCGGCGCGGACCACTCTGGGAAACCCACGGACGTGATGTTCAGCGGCTGGTTCCGCCTCCGCGCGGACCTCATTGAGAAGGCTACGGGCGCTGTCGTCGCACGGTCTTACTACCCCGAATGAGGGCGGCGTTGTGCGTGGTGGGTGAACCCCTGTCGCTGGGAGGCATGACAATGATGCTGGGCAATTCGCGGACCGGGCGCAAGGGCTCTGCAACATACTGGTCGGCTTCGCGGCGGTGAAACCGGCGGAGTTCATCATTGTCCGCATCCAGCAGAAGACAGCGGCGGCGCCGTAGAGGGGGCCGGAGTGCAAGAGCGGATGGCTCGGACGGAGGATGCGTCAGTTTTCCTCGGGCCTCAGCGCGAACTGCTGCAAGGAGAGCAACTTCGACCAGTGCCGCTACAGCAGGATCGGGCCGATCTCACGGTCCGCCGTCTATTCGCCCTTGGTCAGACAAATCGCCACGAAGCCCGCCTCGCGGCTGATACCCTCGACAGGCTCCTCAACATCGACGGGCCCTGTGCCCGGCGGCTGAAACAGAGTTGAGTACCCTCCGGAGACTGCGAGGCCGGACCCGGAGGCCAGTTGTCTCACGTCTTGCATCGAGTAGAACCGGGCCCGGGAGTAGAACCTGTGACCGGCCTTCGCAAGATCCTGATAGAACCGGCCCCAGGGGCAATCGGCGAGAACCAGCCCCAGGATGATCCGCCCCTTGGGGGTCAGCACTCGACTGCACTCGCGGAGCAGAGCCAATGGAGACGGCGCAAAGCAAAGAGTGACCACGACCAGGACGACCTCGAACTGAGACTCTGGAAAGGGGAGGGCTTCGCCGCGCCCTTGCACCACGGACACGCCTCGCGTCGCGGCCACACGCACCGCGCCTCCCGCCGGGTCGATTCCCACATCGGCCCCGAGCGCCTGCGCGAACCGGCCCGGGCCCACTCCCACATCGAGCCAGGGGCGAGGCCGGTCAACCAGGAGCGGCGAGATGCACCGGACCTCGGACGCGAAGACCCCGCGGCCCTCCGGCGAATCGAACCACGCGTCGTACTCGGCCGTCATGCGATCGAAGAGGTCTTCCGTCGGCTGCAACGTGAACATGTCTCCGGATTTCGCGTCCCGCGTGGGCTCCATCCTGTCAGCCCCTCCGTGAGTTCAGTATAGATTCTCGCCGTGCCCGTGTGTCTCCTCGACGTAGCGGGCCGCGTTGCCGACGAGTATGTCCTCGGTCTCGGGCGCGCAGACGCTGATGTTGACCTCGTAGCCGGCCTCGGGGAACTGGGCCGCGTCCACGATGTAGCCGCCGCCCCAGTGAGTATACCCGCACGTCCACACGCGCTCATCGGCGAGTTCGCGCTTGATGCGCAGGCCGATTGCCGAGCATAGCTCACACTGGCTGCCGAAGATGTAGACATCGCCGATCCGCCACGCCCCGTTGTAGATTTCGTGGGACTTGGTCTCGGGCTCCTTCTTGTCCGGTACTTCGATGAGCTCTGTGATGCCGCCGAGGGCGACCTTGCCGCTGCCGTCCGCGGGGACAGCTTGCGGAGGCACTACCAGGGCGGTGATCACGGCTCGCCCGAGCTCATGCCCGAGTTCCTTGACTGTCTCCTTGGGCTCGATCAGGACATACCCGAAGCGTCCGGTCGGCGCGCAGTAGCGGGGCTTGATGTCGCCGCCGCAGCCCTGGAGGAAGATAGGCAGCGCTCCCGGGTAAGCCGCCGCGATCCACTCGCGCGCGGGTCCGGGGTAGTCGGGGCCGACCTCCTGCCCACCCATGGTCGTCGGGTGGCATGCGTAGCCGAAGAAGACAGCGCGCACCTCGCCGTCGGGGCTGAGCACGCGCAGAATGGGGACATCCGGGTCAATCTGTTTCCGTGGCTCAGGCCGCATCCCGATGCAGCGGCCCTCCGCGTTGAGTTGGCGCCGATTGACCGCCATCGTGCACGAGCCGACGGTGTAGTCGAGGGTGGCTTCCTGCATATCGGCGACGGCCCCGGCCAGCAGCCCGGTCACCTTCTCCTCGAAGACGGGCAGGTAGTCGGGGTTCTTGCTGCCGATAATCGTGGGCCCGCAGTGCGTGTGCGAAGCGTTGATCATCACGTGCTGGGGCGGGATGCCGACCTCCTGCGCGGCCGCGCGGATCTTCTCCATCTGTGGGATGCCGATCTTGCACACATCGATGGCGACGATGGCAATGCGCGTGGCGGTGTTGTCGAACACCGCGCAGGACGCGTGAATCGGGGCGTAGACGCCCTCGGACGGCTCTTTGCGGGCCGCAAATCCGGCCATGTAGACAGAACCCTCGGGGGTGATGTCCACGTCGGCGAGGCCCACCTTGAGCGGCCCCGGCGACGCGGCGTCAGGTTGCGCAAAGGTGAGGCCTGCCGTGGCCCAGATGAGAGTGATGACCGCGAGCGAGACTGCGATGTTGTGTGCAACAATGATGCTGCGTCCACGTGTTGCCATCGTAGCGTGACTCCCCAGTAGTCGGCGATGATTCCGTGGTTCTCAGGCGTGAGGCCGTCGGGTA
>JALGSS010000118.1 GCA_029821745.1 Candidatus Zipacnadia bacterium | reverse complement strand
TCGAAATCATTGGACACTTCATCGGCGAAAATACTGACTTCAATCATGCTGATACTCCCTCATTGAGTTTGCACACGATTACCGCAGACGCGCCCGTTAGCCTCTCCCCAGTCGCTCCATTAGGTACTCCATGTACTCGCACATGTTGGGCCAGGAGATGTCCGGCGGGGCGCTGTGGTCGAGCTCAGGAATGTAACCGCCGCTCTCCACCACCGGCATGATCCGGTCGACTTCATCGCGCATCGTCCGGCCGCCGATAGCGACCACGCGCTTGTCGATCCCGCCGATCATGTTCAAGTCCTGACCGTACTCCTTGCGCAGTTGGACAACGTCCATCCCCGAGGCGACTTCGAAGGGCCACACGAGGTCCAGGCCGGCCTCCAGCCACAGCGGGATGAGTTCGTTCACGTCCCCGTCACTGTCCACGCCGACATGCTTGACGCCCTTCGAGCGCACCCACTCGGTGACCTGTGCGTACCGGGGCACCATGAATTTGCGGAACATCTCCGGGCTCAGCAGGGACGCGGTCTTGAAGCCCATGTCCTCCCAGAACGCGAAGGTGTCGATCTCGACCTCTTCCAGGACCTTCCCGGTGATCTCGATGATCGCCTCCACGCGCTGGTCCATCATCCGCTCCACGAGGGAGGGATTGTCGTAGAAGGCCAGGCACAGGTTCTCGACGCCCATGAGGTTGCGCAGAGGGCCGAAGAAGCCGCCCCAGCGGTCGGCGAAGTTCATGAGCGGGTCGGTGCGAGTGCGCCAGGCCTGGACGAGATCGGGCCAGTTCGGCGGCACACGGCCCTCGAAGTTGAGCTGCAGGCGTTCGGCGCAGATGCGGTCGAAATCGTCCTCATCATCGACGGGGAACCGGACGAACTGGGGCATTGACGAGTTGCCGCTGAAGTCCTGATGTAGAGGCGGGTGGTGTCGTCCTCTTCGAGCACCTCGTACTCATAGCGCGGGACCGGCCCGTAGTAGGCGCCCGTTCCCTGCACAATATCGGTGCCGAAGATCTCATGCAGCGGTGTGCCGTCCCATCCCTCGCGCACCCAGCGTTCTCCCGTCTCGGCCCAGCCGCCAACTGCCCGGACGAAGGGCTTGTCCACAGGCTGGAAACTGAATGTGGCCAGGTAACGCTCGCGTGCGGTCATGGGATCAGTCCTCTTGATTCCCCGGTGTCACCAGTTGACGGGGTAGACTTTCATTTTGTCGATGAAGCAGACCAGTTGACGGGGTAGACTTTCATTTTGTCGATGAAGCAGGCGATCAGCGTGTAGAACCCGCCGTTGAGGAAGTCGCCGACGACCAGCCCGTAGAAGAAGGGCAGGGCCTGGCGGTACATCGTCGCGCCGCCGTAACGTAGGATGACGGACTTCGTCCCCCAGGCAACCAGGAACGGGAACCACTGGCTGCGCATACTGGCCGTGTTCGCGATGGCGTACCCGACGGGATGCAGCGGCCACGCGGTGAGCTTGGTACGCATGACGAACAGGAAAATCGTGAACAGCAGGCCCGCGCCGACGAAGACGAGCCCAAGCAGGTCCGGCGGCTGCGGAGCCTGCAAGTATCCCTGCAACTGGTCGAAGACGGACTTGCCCATGAGCGTGCGCCAGGTGTTGCCCTTGGCGAGAGCGCCGACATTGTGCCACACCGCGAGAGCTCCCCAGAAAGCCACGGGGATGCCGAAAGCCAGCCCGGCGACAAGGGCCCCCGTGAGCTTGCCCCGGGGGATGTCGCGGACCTCGGCCATCTTGTAGGCGTCCAGTTGGTGGGGCATCGAGACACAGCGCATGTCGAAGCTGGCGAAGTTGGACAGGTACGCCATGATGGTCAGGTCCTGGGGCCGGATGTTCCGCGAGCCGAGAGTCGTGACCACAAGCGTCTGCGGATCGATGCGGGGCCCGAACAGCCAGGCGTTGCCGGTCTCGGCCCGGATGCGCGTGGCAGCAACGAGGTAAGTCAGGGAGAGCAGCAGCAGCAGGAAGGGCACGCCCAGACTCATTCCGGCGGTGTGGCAGAACACCATCATCGCCCCGAAGGTCGCAAGCAGACACCAGACCGCCCAGCGTGGCCCGAGGGCCGACTGGTCTCCGATGGCGGGAAATCCTAGCGCCACGCGGAAGGTGTCGACGAGCCGGCGGCGGCCGATCCAGATTGCCAGGCTTGTCAGGGCGATGAAGGCCCCCGCTCCCTGGTGCTCCTCGAAGGGGAAGCGCGTGAGGCTGCCTGTCCCCCACTCCGACAGGCCGAAGATCGCGCCGAACACCCGCTCCGCCTTCGTGAATAAGTAGAAGAACCAACTCGAGAACGTGACCTCGCTGGACAGCAGGAAGGCAATCCCGATGACGAAGGGATAGAAGGATATCGAGAGGCCGCCCATGGCGTTCCAGGGAGGGTCCCTGAAGGTCTGCGACAGGTTGATGTTGCGGACCTCGAGCTTCGGGATCGTCGGCACGTTCAGGTTCAGTGTGTTGAGGGTGCCGATGAGGAAGGGAATGGCGATGCCGATCCAGGCCGCCTTGTTGCGCCAGAATCCCCCGTCGGAAGCGGTGATGTTGAGGGGCACATACACCGTCGGGAAAGTCAGCCGCTCGCTCTCGATCCACTGACGTCGCACCAACGCGGTGATGGACAGGCTGCAGAGGGCATAGGCGAAGATGAAGCCGCTCCAGACCATGGACGGCCCGAGCCAGATGCTCCCTGGGATGGCGTCGCCCCCGTCGAAGAATCGCTTCAGCAGTTGCGGGTCGCTGGGGCCGATCCATCGAGGGATGAACTGGAAGAACAGCGTCTCCCACTTGTTCTCCTCGGAGGCGAAGTAGTGCGGCGCGGCCATCGCCGGGACCATGAAGTGGATCGCGCCGGATGACGCCAGGACCGTGGCGACAGCGGTCATCGTGTAGATGACGATGAGCTCGGCTTCGCTGAGCTCCCATTTCCGGCGAATGCGACCGATGAGCCCGTTGAAGGCGAGAATGCAGATGAGTGCGGTGAAGGTGCCGACGGGGATGCTGGTGTTGGCCATCGCGGTGTGCCCGCGGGAGCCCCCGAGCACGAGCTCCGCCCAGTGGATGAGGAAGATGACGCCCGTGATCGACGCCAGCCCGATGAACACGGCGCGGGCAGTGACCGTGCGCGGCCCAGGGGCGACGGTTGAGATCACGGGATCGGGCTCGTTGACGTGCAAGAGGGCATCACCGTGTGGGAAAGTTACAGCAAAGGGTTTGGGGCGTCAAGCGGGCACGAATGCGGCGCCGGCACCCCTAACTGTCCGGCGCGGGCGCCCACTCGTCCCTCGGCGGCGGGCCGTCCACGTCGAGCCACCGCTGCACGATGCCCTCGGCCAACTCCCGCTGGATGCTCTCCAGAGCCGGATCATCAAACCGGTTCACCAGTTCGCCCGGGTTCTCCACCATGTCGTATAGCTCGCCACCACTCTCACCGCGATCAGTCCAGAGCACGAGCTTGTGGGTCTGGGTGCGCACGTAGACGCCGGAGCGCGCCCGGTCGTTGGTGACATACTCGCCGAACACGGCTTCGCGGCCACCTGAGCCTGTCTCGAGTTCCGGCCGCAGGCTGCGGGCGGCCATATGCTCGGGGATGTCGAGTCCGGCGTAGTCCAGAGCCGTCGGCGCGAGATCAAACATCTCCACGAGGCCATCGAAACGGGGCTCAGCGACCTGCCCACCGGGCGGCACGATGAACATCGGCATCCGCGTGATCGGCTCGTAGAAGTTGCCCTTCCCGTAGAGGCCGAAGTCGCCCAGCATTTCACCGTGATCGGGGGTGAAGAGGATGAGAGTGTTGTCCCACAGGCCCCGGCGGTCGAGCGCCGCGACAATGCGCCCGATCTGGTCGTCGATGAGATCCATGAGCGCGTGGTAGTACGCAATCCACAGCCGGGACTTGTAGCTCCCCTCGGGGGTCATCGCTTTGGGGCGATGACCCCTATACGGGAACCGGTCGCTGAGATCGTGGGACCAGGTGTCGGGCTCAGGCATGTCCTCGGGGTCATAGCGATCCAGATACTCCCGGGGCACGTCCAAGGGGCCGTGGGGACCGGTGAATCCGCACTGCACGAACCACGGCTTGGACGGCGGCGAGGAGAGGAAGTCGACGGTGTTGTCGCCGATCCAGGTCTCCACGTGCTCGCCGGCAGGCAGCGGGTGGACGAGGGCGGTCCGGTACTCCTTGTACTCGGGCCTGCGCCGCTGCTCGTAGATTCGTTCATAGCTACCCGGATTGCGCGATTCGAGCCACGCCGCGTACTGCGGACCGAGGGGACCGGGCCCGATATCCTGCCCGCTGCTCTGGGTCCAGCGCGAGCCCTTGCCGCCCGTGACCTGCATCGTATCAAAGCCCCGCTCGGGCATCATATGGATCTTGCCGAAGGCGGCGGTGTGATATCCGGCGATGCGCAGGCGCTCGTGGAAGGTCCACTCATACGTGGGCAGGCCGGGTGTCGTGTCGATGACCGATTCCATGTACCTGACGCCATGCTGGTGAGTGTACCGTCCCGTCTGCAGGCACGCTCGCGACGGGATGCAGACGGGATTCTGGTTGTAGCAGCGCTGAAAGAGCGTGCCCCGGGCAGCGAGGGCGTCGACGCTGGGCGTGCGACCGATCGGCGCTCCCAGGCATGACACAGTATCGTAGCGTTGCTGGTCGGTGGTGATGAGCAGAATGTTGGGTCGGTCCATGGCCCCTCCTGCACTTCGCGGCGGCAATATGGTTGGGTAATCGACGCGCACCGCGCTTGACAAAACTCCTGCGCGGGCTTATGAGTGTACTGTGGGGTGAGGGATACGGGCCACCTCCACGCGGACCCGGCCCGGTCCGCCACCAGGGCAAGTCCCTGATCGGTGCTACGATGTAGCGCGAACTGCCGTCTTGTAGTATCCTGTACGCCCGTGAGCGCCATGCACCCGGCTATCCGCCAACTCGCACTCAACACGACGACAGGAACGCTCACCGATGAGCCAGGACATCGTCGGTAACACGCAGGCCGAGGAACCGTCGCCCGATCCGGTCCCGTCGCCGCAGACCGCCCACCCACTTCTCGCCGTGCAGGGCGTCTACAAGTACTATAGAGACTTCCTGGCGGTGAGCGGCGTCTCCTTCTCGCTGTCTCCGGGAGAGATCGTCGGTCTCGTCGGGCCTAACGGTGCCGGGAAAACGACCATTCTGCGCTGCATCTCCGGAATCCTGCGCCCGACCCAGGGCGGCATCTGGTGCGCAGGGTTGAGCATGATCGACGATCCCCAGCACGTCAAGCCGCTCATCTCCCTGGTTCCCGAGACCCCCAACTTGTACGAACTGCTCACGGTGATGGAGCATCTTCAGTTCATCCACATGGCCTACGGGGAGCAAGCCGAATTCCTGCCCAGGGCCGAGGAACTGCTGCGCCACCTGGACCTATATGAGAAGCGCAATGCGCTGATCGCCACGCTGTCGAAGGGGATGAAGCAGAAGGTGGCGGTCGCATGCGCCTTCATCCACTCCACCCGTGTGCTCCTTTTCGACGAGCCCTTCATCGGGATTGATCCCGCCGGGCAAAGGGCCGTCCGTGAGATGATCCTGCACGCCACCGCCCACGGATCGGCTGTGCTCATCAGTTCCCACATCCTCGAGACCGTCGAGCACCTGTGCCATCGGGTTCTAGTACTCAACCGGGGCGAGTTGATCGCGGAGGGCAGCGTGGATCAGTTGCGCCAAGGCGCCAGCGTAGGCACAGATGTGTCTCTTGAGGACGTCTTCCTAAAACTAACACGCGAAAGCGGCCCGGAGTAAATGCGCGCCATCGCATATCTCCAACTGCACTTGCTGAAGAACGGCGTGCTGTCGGTCCTGCGCAGCCCGAAGCGCCTCGTGTTCGCCCTGTTGTTCATCGGGTGGATTGGGATGAGCGTCCTCCTCGGCTTCACCACCCACATGAGCGGCTACCCCAGCGCACGCTTGCTTCAGATCCCGAGCGAGTACCTGCGGCTTGGGGCGATCTCGATCTTGATCATCCTCACGCTCACAGCGATCGAGCGCGGGCTCGAAGGCACAATGCTGAGCTTCGCCGCGGCCGACTACGACTTCCTGTTCCCATCCCCAGTGGGGCGCCGTCTCGTCGTTGCCTCCAAGGTGCTGGTGGACACGGTGACCACCTTCTTCTGGGTGGGCGTGTTCATCACGGCGATGGTGTTCTTCGTCCCTGTGCGCCTGATCGCGACGGACCTGACCTTCGCCTCGCTGTCGGGGCTATGGCTTGCATCGTGCCTCTATGCGGTTTTCGTGGTGAACCTGTCGAGGATCGTGGAGCTCTTCCTCGCCGGTGGCCAGGCTGCACTAGGTGTCTCCGTGAACGCCCTCAAGACAACAGTCTGGGTTCTCGGAGCAGCGCTCCTCATCGTCTCCGCCTATCTGTTTGCCGGCGGCAGTGTCACGTCAGCCAACGCGGTGGCGCTACTCAATCGCCCTCCGATCAGTTACCTGCTGCTGCCGGTTCTGTCGGTTGCTTCCTTCATCACCGGAGACCCGTCGCCCATCGGCAGCGCCGCCGGAGACATCGCCTTGCTGTTTGTGCTGGCGGGGGGCTGTCTGGTTGGCGTGTGCGCGCTGGACCAAGATGTCATCGAGACGACAATCGAGCACTCGGTGCGCGTCTCACGGCTTCGCGCGGCGGCACGCTCCCAGGACGTTGAGCGGATACTCGGCGAACGCATGCGCGACAACGGGAAGGGCCGGCGAAGTTTCCTGGTCTCGTGGCGGTCACCCCAACTCGCGTTCATGTACAAGAATCTGGCGGAGCTGTCCCACGGCGGGCGGTTCAAACTGCTGGGGTACGTGCTCCTCATGGGAGTTGGCGCGCCGCTGGCGATGATCATGCCCAACGATCAGATCGCGCGGTACGCGCCGGGCCCCGTGGTGGCGTATCTGCTGCTGTTGTTCGCCGGCGTGCAGTCGATGCGCGTCCGCAGCGAACTGAACCACAGCGTCCTGTTGCGCACGCTCCCGCTCCCGCCCTGGCGCCAGGTGTTGGACCTGGTGTTGCCGCGCACGCTGCTGCAGTCCCTGCTGATCATGGGCGCCATGGGCTGCTTCTGGTTGGGCCGCCCGATCCCGAACTCCGGGCTGAACCTGGGCGTAGCACTCACCGTGCCTGCCGCGGTGCTGGTCACCTACCTGATGGCGGCCGTGACCGCCTGCGTTTTTCCCAGCCTTGAGGACCCGGCCCAGCGCTTCCTCGGCGGCCTGCTGTTGATGATTGGCGCGAGCATTGCGCTGGCCCCAGCCATCACGCTCGTCATCATCACCACCTTGATGACCCCTTCGGGTCTGCTCGTAGGCCTTATGGGCAACCTGGGGGCGCTTCCGGTGGCTGCAGCCCTGGTGGCCTGTGCCGCATTCTTCTTCAGTCGCTTCGAGCCGGGCGATGAATGACCTGAGGCGCCACACGCCTCCGCGCACCATGGACGACGTGCCACGTCCTCGGCTGCAGGCACAACGCCCTTCATACCGCAACAGGTGAGACACGATGAAGACCAAGATAGCCCTCGCGATGATGATGCCGCTCGTGGTGCTGCTGGCTGCTGCCAATGCTGCACCCGACCCGACGGAGGAGGAGACGTGGCGGGCCTACTGGGTCTGGGGCAGCAAGAACATGAACGCCGGGAAAGGTTACTTCCGGCTTCCATTCACGGTCGACGGGGACCTCGCGTCCGCAGTGCTGCAGGGCAGCGGCGATGACGGCTATGTGCTCTTCGTAAACGGCAAGGAAGTCAGGCGCAGCGGCTTCGGCTTCAACCGGATCGACCGCACCGACCTGTTGGCGCACCTGAAGCAGGGCGCGAATGTGCTGGCCGGCGAATGCACGAACGCGGCGTTCCCGGGAGGCTGGCTGGCGCAACTGCATCTCGTGTACCGGGACGGGCGCGATCAGTTCGTCCTGAGCGACAAGAACACGCGCTTCCGGCATGAGGCCCAACCGGGCTGGAACACGCTGGACTTCGATGACAGCGCGTGGGAGAAGTGTGAAGAAGTAGCCCGACCGCCAGGGGGCGCGTGGGGACCGCTGCCTCTGGAGTACGCAGGGCAGCGGAGCCGGCTGGAGCTCGT
Organism: Candidatus Zipacnadia bacterium; assembly: GCA_029821745.1. Taxonomy (GTDB): domain Bacteria; phylum Armatimonadota; class Zipacnadia; order Zipacnadales; family JABUFB01; genus JALGSS01. The sequence goes on along the minus strand of JALGSS010000118.1, from coordinate 3,006 downwards.
GGACTTCTCCGCGTCTGAGACGATCGATGCTGGAGACACTCTCATCGTGAAGGCCACGGTGCGAGCGCTGGAGCCGATCCCGGCCGACCGGCCGGTGTACGCGGAAGTCATGCGCGGCGCGACGAAGCTGGGCCGGGTCTCTCTGGCACCGGACCCCGTGACGTCTCAGTGGACCGTTGGCCGCGAGATCGCCATCGGCCCGCTGGAGGTACCCATCAGCAGGTATATCACCTCCGGGCCGGCCACGGTCGTGTTCGGGGTCAGCAAGTGCAGCTTCGGCCAGGAGGGCAACGTGGCGACACACGACGTCGAGATCAGGGGCCGCGAGGGCACAATCGAGCCGCCGGAGGCGTGGGTGGCCCCGCACCAGGGCGCACCGGCGCTGTTCGTCAATGGCCGGCCGATGCCGGCCATGCTGTATCTGCAGGGCCGGAAGCCCGTACCGGCTGAGTACGCGCAGATGGCTCAGGCGGGCTACAAGGTGTTCAGCCTGGGAATCGGCATGGGCTGGACCGGACCGGACCAATACGACTACGCATCAGTCGACGAGCAGATGCTGGCGGCGCTACAGGGCGCACCGGCCGGCTACTTCATCCCTCGAGTCATGGTGTCCGCGCCGGGCTGGTGGTGTGACGCGCACCCCGATGAGTTGATCGCCTGCGCCGACTGGACCAAGTGGGTCGACGATGTCCACGGAGGCACCAAGCACGAGTCTTTCGCCTCCAAACTGTGGCGCGAGGAAGCCGGCGAGGCGCTACGCGGGCTGATCGAGCACATCCGCACCTCCCCGTACGCCGACCGGGTCATCGGGTACCACATCGCGAGCGGAATCTACGGCGAATGGCATCTGTGGAGTCCGACCCACCTGCCTGACGTCAGCCGACCCATGACCGAGACGTTCCAGGAGTGGGCCACGCAGAAGTACAACGAGGACATGAAGGCCCTCAACTACGCGTGGAAGATCAAGCTGGCGAGCTTCCAGGAGGTCACCTGCGCGACCGAAGAAGAGCGGTACGCGTCGGGTCTCGGCGTCTTCAAGGATCTGTCACGGTCCCGGTTCGTGTCCGACTACTGGCAATGCTTGCATGAGACCACGGTCGGGGCCATCAACCACTTCTGCAAGATCGCCAAGGACGCCACCGCCGGCAAGGCGGTCACCGGCGTCTTCTACGCGTACCTCACAGATATGGGCTGGCCTCAAGAAGGCGGGCATCTGGCGGCGCAGCTCGCCTACGAGAGCCCCTACATCGACTTCTTCACATCCCCCCATACGTACAGCCACCGGGGCATGGGCCAGGACGGCGCCTTCCGCGCCTACCCGGCGAGCATCCAGCTTCACGGGAAGCTGTTCATCGACGAGGGCGACGACCGCACGCACCTGTCCGGCGACAAACCCCACATGCATGCGAACACCATCGAGCAGGACATCGCGATCATGCGGCGCGAGGCGCTCAATGCGCTGACCAATCGCGTGGGCATGTGGTGGTTCGACATGACCAGCGGGTGGTTCAACGACCCTCTTCTGCTGGAGACTGCGAAGCAATTGCGGGAGCTTGGCGAGCACACGCTAGCGCGCCCCCGAGGGTCCTATGCTGAGATCGCGGTGGTCTACGACCCGGCGAGCTACTACGCGCTGGCCGACTGGAAGACGGGCAAGGACGCCCTGATCCAGCCGCTGTGCAACGCCCAGTTCCAGGAGCTTCAGAAGATCGGTGCCCCCTATGACGTGCTGCTGATCGACGACGTACTCAGCGGGGTCGCGCGCCCGTACAAGTGCTATGTGTTCCCCAACACATGGCACATGACCGCCGCGCAGCGCGACCAGGCCACGGAGCGACTGCAGCGGGGCGATACCGCGCTTGTGTTCGCCTATGCGCCCGGCTTCTCGAGCGACACGGGACTGGATGCGCAGAACATGACCCAGCTCACAGGCATGGACTTCGAGGTGCTGCCCGAGGGCGGGACGCTGGAGGCGACGTGGACCGAACAAGCGGGAGCGATCTCGGGAATCCAGACCGGAGACACCTGGGGAACGGCGAACACGATGGCGCCGAGGTTCTCGCCGCAAGTGAGCGACGACGGGGTGCTGGCGCGGTGGGATGACGGGAGCCCCGCAGCCGCCCTCGCAGCGCACGATGGGTGGACGAGCGTCTACTGCGGGACCGGACCGATCCCGGCGGCGCTCTTGGCCCATGCGGCACAGCTTGCCGGCGTGCATATCTGGACGCCGGCATGGCTCGAGGAGTCGAACTTCTACGCGGGCAACGGACTGCTGGGGGTACACACCGGCGACGCTCGCCCCCACAGCTTCTCGCTGCCCTGGCAGGCTACAGTGACGGACGCGATCACCGGCGAGGTGCTGCTCGAGAATGGCACCGAATTCACCGTCCTCCTGCCCAAGTGGAGCACAGCAATCTACGAGCTGGAGCCGGTGGTCAAGCCCGAGTGAGCGCCGCGGGCCCAGAACTGGTCGCGAGCCATAGTCACGAGGCCGCCGGGATATCCCGGCGGCCTCGTAGGGTTCTGCCGAACTGGCGCGTGACGTAGGTTGCTCGCGACGTTCAGCGACCGGGGCCCCACAGGCCCGTACGGCGATCCTGGGGCGTCCGTGGGGCCCCGCCGATTGGACGACATCGGCACCCCACGGCTATCTGGCCTTTTTCAACACAACCCGTATCAGCTTCCGGCGTCGACGAGTCCTGCGATGCGGAAGAAGTTCGTGATGAACACTTCCCCGTCGGGATAGCCGTCGCTCCAGTTCTCCGCGTGAAACTGCGCGCCATACATAGGCTTGGTCTCGTGGCGGAAGCACTGCAGTTCGCAGTTGTCGTTCCGCGCGAGATGAACGAAGCCCGGGGGCAGGCGCTTGACCTCGCAGTAGTGAGCTTCAGGCACTTTGAAGCGCTTCTTCAGACCGATGAAGATCGGGTCGCGCTGGACGATCTCGACCTCGTGCACACCGGTCTCCATGAAGTAGCCAGGGTGGTAGTTGGGGTTGATGTCGGG
>JALGSS010001063.1 GCA_029821745.1 Candidatus Zipacnadia bacterium | reverse complement strand
AGCCCCGCGCGTCCAGCAAGGAGCCTCCGTCCCTGAACCAGTGGCACCACGTCGTCGCCATGTGGGACGGGGCGATGATCCGCCTTTACCTGGACGGGGAGCTTCAGTCCGAGCGGCCCCGTACGGGCCTCCCGAATCCCAACCCGTATCCGGTGATGATCGGCAACTTCGAGTACCCAAGCTGCCACGGGGCGAACTTCGGCGGAATCATCGACGAGGTCCGTATCTACGACCAGGCGCTGACGGCGGCGCAGGTCCTGGACCGCTACCGGCTGAACCCCTGACGCAACGCGCTATGCATCGCCCGTTCCCGCCCCAGCGCCCTCCGATGTCTCGGAGGGCGTTTCGCTGTCTTGCAGCACTCGAATCGCATACCCGGACGAGAACACGATCAGCCCCTGGCCGATGTTGTACATGACCCACACCACGTCATCGCACAGTGGCCGGCGATTGTGACGGAAGGCGAAATTCCCCAGGAGGATATCCGAGGCCAGCAGAAGCGCCGCGCCGACGAACAGGGGCGTCATGCGGGGCCGGTGGAGCGTCAGGGACAAAGCGAAGCCGCCCATGATCGAAATGAAGGTCGCGTAGATCAGCGCCCCGTAGTTTCTGGCCGCGCTCGTGTCCGGCGATTGAACCAGCAGCCACCAACTCAGCAGTCCCAGCGCGACGACGAGAAACACAGCGGCAACCTGCAGCGAGGGGCGTCTCGCGTCCAGGATGCGCCCGAGCCGAACGTATCCCGAGATGTACAGCGTATGACACAGGCCGAACCAGACCATCCCCAGGATCATCGGGTCCAGCCCCGGGATGATGACCACGTGGCCCATCGCCAGGTCCCCGAGGAACCCGAAGAGCATTCCCGTGCCGATCAGCGCCGCGTAGCCTTTCAGGGGTCGCGAGAGCGCCAACCACCACAGGCCGCCGCACACGGCGACAATGAAGGTGCAGACCATGCAGATGGCGAGAGGGATCTTCTTCGACCGACGATGAGCGCCCACAGCAAGGCGCGATACGGGTGGCGTACAGGCGGCCAGTTCATGGCGAGTATTCTCCCCCGGGGTAGTGCCCTCTGCATTACACACGTCTTCCCGGCTGAGCGGGCAACTTCGCCGTCGTTGACGGCCAACACCAGCCCGAGAGGAGGGTTGTGTTGAAAAAGGGTAACCATGGGCACGGGGTGCCTGGTCGTGTGCGACGGGGCCCCGTGCAAGGTCTCTCAGAGCATCCGTGGGGCCCATGGAGCGCGTCGGTCACGGCGCGCTGTGACGACGCGCTGTGACACTCCACGGCCATGCGTGTTGGTTGATCAGCACAACCGGAGTATCGGGCCGACGAACGGCGCCCACGGGCTGGCCAGGGCAATCCACGAACGCAGAGATGTGTGTGATGCGGAGGTCCAATAGCGGCGCTATCTCGTCTGCGGAAGTGAGCGCGTGCAGGACAATCGCTCGACAGCCTCAACGCCGGGCGCCGTGCCCACGTGCAGGGCGACAGGGCCTTCCGACCACGGCGGCGTGAATGAGACGTCCCCATCGTCCACGGCATCTGCCGCTTGGCGCTCCCCGGCCAAGGGGTTGAACCACTCCGCCGCCAGAGGCCTGTCAGCACCCGCGATCTGCAGCGTAAAGGGCCGCGCCTCGTCCAGGTAGACGATGTACTCCTCACCCGGTCGCGCGAGGCAGTGACCCGGCTCGACGAGATTGCCCGCGGGTTCGACAGCCCAGTACCCGGTGTCTGTGAAGAAATCGACCATATGCCTGAAGTACGCGTACCCCGGCGGCGTATCCTCGGGGCGAATCACATCCCACGCGGTGTACGTGTAGTAGTAAGCGCCATACCCGCCTGCCATGCAGACCAGCCATGCCCGCCGCAAGACCTCTTCAGGCGCCTGCACCACGCGATAGGTCATGTCCTCGGGGCCGCCGAGGCCGTGTTCGTAGCCGTACTCCACGTTCACCGCCGGGCAGGCTCTCCGCGCGCGATGCTTCAGGATCACCTCGTGCCAGTGATTGTGCTGCTGGTCGCTCTCGAAGTCGAGAAGGTCGTCATATTCGCCCTGGTCATAGTGCTTCCCGTCGTCATGGCAGGTGACCAGGCGCTTGTACGGGTCCAGCGCGCGGATCAGCGCAAAGCGGCTCCGCTTGTACTCGACATCCTTCTCGTTATACGTTTCTTTCGAGAAGTCCCACACGACATTCGGGAACGCCGCGTATCGCGCCGCCAGCCAGCGGAAGTACTGCTCCTCCTCGGCGGAGTAGCGCTCCGGCCAGTTCACCATCTTGTTGTAGACCTTGACCATGATGTGGGCGACGATCCCACGCGCATTCATCGCCTGGATCACGCGGTCATAGTGCCGCCAGTAGTCCAGGTTGAACCGCGAGAAGTCCGGCGCGTCATTGCTGCCTTCCCACGCGTACATCGGCGGCGGGCCGTAGTCGTCGGGACCAGTCTTGCCCTTGCGCCAGCCGGTGTCGTGGGCGTAGGCGTTAAGCAGAATGTGATTGAATCCCGCGGCCTGCAGCGTGTCGAGGAAGGGCAGCAGCGCGTCCTCATCCAGCGCCCACAACCAGTCGCACTCATACCCGGACAGGAAGTACCGCGTCCCGTCCTCATAGACGAAATGGTGCGGGTTCTCAGGGTCGATCAGCAGGCCGCCATGCGCCGCCGGATCATCGTTCTCAGTGCAGGCAGGTAAGCTGCACCCTCTTGCCGTCCAGAGCCGCCTGGTCGGAGCGCGTGGTGAGCGCCCAGTCCCCAGCCACAGGCGGGGCGAGGCGGATGGTCCATCGCCCATCTCCCGCATAGAACCCGGCGTGCTCCAGTCGAAGTCCCCCGGGGCCTTCGGCCACAGCAGAGAACTCCACTGCGAAGGGATTCCCGGCGGCGTCATCCCCCGCGAACTCGACATCTTGCGGTTCCCAGCGTCGCATTTGCACCGCCCCTATACAGGCTGTCGCACACAGAGATAACGCCAGTGTGACGGTCGCCAGACAAATGATACGGACCTGTCCTCTCTGCCGGTCCTTCCCAATCACCACGTGTCCTTCCCCCTAGCAGAAAGCAGACGCGATCTCGCCGGCGTTTGGCGACTGCTCCACGAATCGCGCTTTCTCCACGCCCTCAGGGATCTCTTCCGTGGTCTGGAAGCGTCCTGCCAGGAAAGCAGTTGTCGGGTAGCGCTTCACAGCCACCGGGCCCGCCATGAACGGGCTGGGATCAGTCTCGGCGTAGGAGACATGGACGGCCAGCAACTGCAGATTCCCATTGTCCGCGGCGGCCATCGCCTTGAGTACCTCGGGCACGACACGCCGCGAATCTTGACACCACACCCCGAAGACCACAAGCACCGTCGCCGGCTCACTGATCGAGCGCAGCGCATCCACAAGCTCCGCGGGCGGCTCATGCGCTGCGTACCGTTCCGCATACCCAGGGCCTTTGAGCACCCTCTTGGGGTCGCAGCAGATCTCCATGCCACCGTCGCCTCCTCACTTCACATACGGGTCTCCCTGCGCCGGCACGAAATCATCGATCAAGCCCGAATAGCCCTCGTAGACCGCAACTCCCAGCTTGAGGGAGTGCTGGGCGTCCTGCAGACAGCAGTTGGGGCGTTCGCCGGCCTCCGCGGCGTCGAGGAAGGCCAGGTGTTCGCCCAGGAACCCGCCTGCCGTCAGCGGGTCCTCCTCCACCGGGTCATCAAACACCACCGCGTTGTCCGCATAGGCCCGCTCGCCCTTCGTGCAGAACGGGCTGCTGTAGTGCGAGCCCACCGTCGTCTCCATCATCTTGTTGTCCGCCTGGACCAGGTATCGCTCACGGGACAGCCCTGCGCAGACGAGGATCGCCAGGTCGGCGATGAGTCCCGACTGGAACCGCAGGCGCACGAGGTAGTCCCGGACCTGCGGGTCCTCATAAGGCGTGCGGATCGTCTCGACTTCGGCGACATTCCCGCCGAGGTAGCGCAGGCAGTCGATGGCGTGGATGCCGGTGCCGATGGCGAACTCCGACTCGGTGCGGTTATTGCGCACCATCTCCGCCCGGATGTACCGCACCGGGCCATTCTCCTCGATCCACCCCTTCAATCGCACGAGGCCGGGCACGCGCCGCCGGTTGAAGCCGACATAGGAGATCACGTTGTACTCGTCGGCAAGCTGCGCAAGCCTGCTTCTCGGTGAACGTGGGGATGCCGTAGGTGAGAACTCGCTCCAGCACTCCCGCGGTGAACTGGGGCGCCACCATTGAGTAGATGCGGTCGGGCTGGACCGTCTCGATCATCTCTGCAAAGTCGGTGTAGACGGCCTTGTACCCGAAATCCTCGTGGAATGCCTCGGCCTTCTCGATGTCGAGGTCGCAGATCGCTTCCATGGATATCCGCGGCTCGGGTCCGGCGGCAAGTCGCTGCAGACACGGACAGTGATTGGCGCGGCTGAAGGGTCCCGCCCCGATGTGCACGATCCTCAGTGGCTGGCTCATCGCCGGCATCTCCCGGGCGTCGTGGTGTGCTTCCGGACGGAGAGTAGTATTGCAGCAATTGGGGGCGTTCTCCTCCGGCGCGCCATGTCTCTGACGCGCCCGCTGGAGCCGCCAAGGTCGCCCGGTGCCGACTACTTCGCCGGGAACACCCGCACCTCAACCAGGTGCACGCTGGTATTCGCGCTGTTGTGCAGCATGTTGACCCGCACGTACCGGACCTTGGTGGCCTCGAACTTGTGCAGGTCACCCTTCGGCGTCGCGGGCTTCGTGTTCTTACTCCAGTCGGCCACCTGTTCCCAACTCTCGCCGTCCTGGGACACTTGAACCGTGTACTGGTAGTATCGGCCGGCGTCCCAGTACGGGAATACCTGGACGCGGTCGATCAGGACCGGCTTCTGCAGGTCTATCTGCAGCCGGCGCGGCGTGGGTGGTCCGGCCCACCAGGATGAGCCGTCGCGGTCGTCCGCATTGCCGTCCACGGCTCTCTCGGGAACATGGTTGTGCTCCGTTCCGCCCGAGACCGTCACCGGTTTGCCGACCGCAATGCCCACAACTTCGGCGCCCCACTTGCTGTCGAAGGAAGCTTTGCGCTCCGCAGCTGTCAGCAGCTTCGGGGCCTCGATGCGCATCGGCTTCTTGCCGGCGGCCGTGTACTCCGCGTATCGTCGCGCATACTCGCGCTTGTAGTCCTCGACCACGGAGCTGTAGCTCAGTGGCTCCTGCGCATCCTTCGTCCACTTCAGGGACACTGTGGAGACATCCGGGCTCAGCGTGACCGCCCCGTTCTCCAGCTTCGACTCCTCCGCGTCGCTGGTGAAGGAGCTCAGCTTTACGAAGTACGGGATGTGGAGCACAATGCGTGCCGGCTGTGTCCGGAAGGCCGACGCAAGCGTCACCACGGCTCCGTCGCCGGTGAACTTCATGACCGCCGAGATCGGCCCCACGTCCGTCGGCGCGTTGCGGATCGCCACTTCCCTGCCTGGAATCGCCCACTCGGGTGAGATGACCGAGAACAGGTGCAAGTCCCGGGCGCCCAAGCCCCCGTTGCCGCCGCGCTCCTGCACGAGCATG